>JBMNSO010000150.1:0-4377 GCA_050945235.1 Mahellales bacterium | reverse complement strand
AGCGGCTTTTGGCATCTGCCCCGATGATGCAAGGATATCGGTAAGCCCATACGATCTGGTACTGGGCGAGAAGAATGTAGCCGGTTCCTGTGCAGGGGTGGGCGTGGATTGGCTGGATGCCTTGGCCCTTATACAATATGGACGGATCAAACCCGAAGCCATGTTTTCCATGATAGTACCATTGGAGGAACTGGAGGACGCCCTGAAGGAATTAAAGGTCAACCGTGATTTAATAAAGGTATTTGTTTCTCCTGAAATTAAACAAAGAGAACTGTTATAAGATATAACCTAAAAGCATACCTGTATGGGAAAATATTATACAGATAAATATTATGCAGATAAGGAGTAGCTCGTGTGATTGATAAGGATAATCCTTTGCCGTTGTATCACCAGATTAAACAAGAACTGAAAAAGAAAATAAAAAATAATAAATATGACATTGGAAAGCCCATCCCCTCTGAAACAGAGTTAATGGCCAAATACAAGGTCAGCCGTATGACCATCAGGCTGGCCATTGAGGAACTGGAGAGGGAAGGGTATGTCAAAAAGGTACAGGGCAAGGGTACCTTTGTACGTAGAAAAAAGGTAACCCAGGAATTAAACGTTATTACCAGTTGGACGGAAACCATGAAGGCTCAGGGAAAGGAACCCGTTACCATGGCAATGGTTACAAAGGAACTGGATGCACCGCCCGATCTTGCCCAGGAGATGAAAATAGAGGCGGGTACTAAACTTTATTATATTGAGCGTTTAAGGTATGCAGACGGTGAACCCGTTTGTATTGGCAAAGTGTATGTGGTGGCGAAATACGCCCCCGGGCTGCTTGAACAGCCAGGGATAAAGGATTCGATTTACAAGGTGCTGGAAAGTAAGTACAATGTGGAACTGGCAACTGCTTCGGAGGTGGTGGAAGCCTATGCCGCAGACCCGGACCAGGCCGAAATGCTCAATATCGATGTGGGATATCCAATGCTCAGCGTGACCAGGTTATCCTTTGATCCATTGGGGAATACCATAGAACTATCCCAGGTGAGTACCCGGGCCGATAGGTATGCCTATAGAGTGACCCTCCATGGTAGGTACAGGAATAAGGATTGACAGGCCTGAGCATAAATCAGCAGAATATTTTTTGAAAGGAAATCGATGATATGAAACTCAATACCTTGGATATTGCCCGTATGATAGACATCAGCTTGGTTAAGTCGAACAACTCATATGCCGATTTTGACAGTATTATAGAAAGTGCAAAGAAATATAGGTTTGTGTGCGTTTTTGCACTGTCTTCCCATATTCCATATATAAGGGATGGGTTGGCGGGAGAAAAGGACATACTTATTGGCTGTCCGGTAGGCTTTCCCTCCGGCTCGGAAACAACCGCTACAAAGGTTTTCCAGGCAAGGGAGTGCCTTAAAATGGGCTGTGATGAAATAGACATGGTTATTAACCTAGGCTGGCTGGTTTCCGGGAAATACAAGGAAGTCAAGGATGATATCAATGCTGTGATAGAGGCTGCAGGAGACATGAAAGTAAAGGTTATCATCGAAACCATGCTGCTTACCGATGATGAGATTAAAAGGGCGGCGGAGATAGTAGCCGGTACAGAAGCGTATTATATAAAGACCGGCACTGGTTGGCAGGCCCAGACCACAACCTATCACCATATAGAAGTAATCAAAGAAGCCATCGGCGACAGCAAAAAAATAAAGGCCTCCGGCGGTATTAGGACCCTTGGGCAGTTCCTTGGTTTCTATAAGATGGGTATACGGCGTATGGGTATAGGATATAGGGCAGCTATGGAAATCATAAGGGAGAGTGAAAAATATTCCCAGGGCATAGATATTTAAAGTATAAAGACACGTATAGAGACACGCCCCTTTGACAATTGTGATACCTTAATGATACGTAAACTTGCTCTAATAATAAAAGGCGTGTCTTAGTGAATATAAGGGGTGGTGCATCATTGGAAAGGATAATATCATACGATTTGGGAACAGGCGGTATCAAGGCTTCGTTATTCGATGAAGAGGGATGTTCCATCGCCAGTTCATTCCACCAGTATGAGACATTTTATAAAGATGGGCTGATACATGAACAAAGACCCGATGACTGGTGGGATGCAGTTGTGGCAAGCACCCATAATCTTTTGGAAAAAAGCGGTATACGTCCCAATGAAATAGCCGGTATATCCATATCGGGTCACAGCTTAGGCGTTGTACCTCTGGATAAACAGGGCCGGCTGCTTAGGGAGAGAACACCCATTTGGTCGGACGGCAGGGCATATGACCAAGCGGCGAAGTTTTTTAATATATATGACTATGATAAATGGTACCTTAGGACGGGAAATGGCTTTCCCGCCCATCTCTATTCGGTTTTTAAGATATTGTGGTATAAGGATAACGAACCGGAGCTTTTTGAAAAGACATACAAATTCCTAGGCACTAAGGACTACATCAATTACCGCCTGACAGGGGTAATGGCCACCGACCATTCATATGCCTCCGGCAGCGGCGTGTATAGTTTATTGGACGCTAAGTATGATGATGAACTTTTAACTGCTTCGGGAGTTTCACAGGATCTATTGGCCGATATCTTACCCTCCATCGCCATAATAGGCAGGGTATCAAAGGAAGGGGCTTATGCTACCGGTCTAGTGGAAGGTACCAAGGTGGTATGCGGTGGCGTGGACAATTCATGCATGGCCCTGGGGGCAGCATGCTACAGTCCCGGTAGGGTATACACTTCCCTGGGTACTTCTGCCTGGATCGCCGTTTCAGACTCCAAGCCCATAGTGGATGTTGGTATAAGACCCTTTGTATTTGCCCATGTGGTAGAGGGCCAGTTTGCCTCTGCCGTTTCCATCTTTTCCGCCGGCAATTCCCTTAGATGGATAAGGGATAATATATGCCCCGATTTAGTGGCACAGGCGGAGCAGGAAGGACGGGATCCGTATCAGTTGATGGACCGGCTGGCCGAGCAGTCACCCATAGGCGCCAATAAACTCATATTCAACCCCAACCTGGCCGGGGGTTCATCCTTCGAGGCCAGTCAAAACATAAAGGGCGGTTATGCAGGCCTGGTACTGGGCCATAATAGGAGTGATTTAATAAGGTCGGCCATGGAAGGCATCGCCATGAATTTGGGGGTAGTCTTTAGGTTACTGAAAAAACTATGCCCGGTATCCGACAAAATGCTGATGGTGGGCGGCGGAAGCAAGAGTAAATTTTGGCGTCAGATCTTCGCCGACGTGTATCAATGCGATATAGTAAAGACCAATGTCGACCAGGATGCAGCCTCCCTGGGCGCTGCTGCATTGGCGGCGGTGGGGCTTGGGATATGGGAGGGTTTCGACAATTTAGATAGGGTTCACCAAGTCCAGGATATATCTAAACCCCTTGAACAAAACGTTAAGGAGTATGAGAAATATATTGCCGCCTTTGAATATGTTGCACAAAAATATGCCGATATAGGGGATATGCTGGCAAGCATAGACTAAAACAAGAGAAGCTGCGTTACTTTAACTCCGATGCGGCTTCTCCCGCCTTGACCAGGCATATTTTTGTTATCACCGGGCCGATCAGTTCATATATGACTGTGGCACCCAGTATTATGGTTTTAACCATGGTTCCGTACTGGGGCAGGGTGCTGTCCACCAGCATGGCCAGGCCAATAGCCACCCCTGCCTGGGGTATCAATGCAAAGCCCAGATATTTTTGTACCGTGTCCTTGCATCTGGCCAACTTGGCTCCAAAACTTGCGCCCAAGACCTTCCCCACCACACGAAACAACACATAACCCAGTCCGATAATGCCCACATCCTTTAACAATCCTATATGAAGGTTAATCCCTGCCAGTGTGAAAAAGGCTACATAAATGGGTGGCGTAAAGTTTTCTATACGGGTAAATATCCGTGCCTTATTGTGTGCAAAGGTGGCAGTGGTGGCCCCTATTGCCATACACAATAATAGTGGCGACATATTAAGTACATATGCCAAGCCAGCTCCTAAAAATATGGTGGCTATAGTAACGGTCAGCAATTGGTGCTCGCCCTTTGATTTATTGCTTAAATAGGTCAACAAAATTCCTATAGCAAGACCAAGGCCTATGGAACCAAATATTTCGATTAACGGAGTAAGCAGGACCTGGCCCATAGATACCTGGGTTGTCGATATCAGCATGGACCTTGCTACCGCTATGGATACGCCAAAGACTATAATACTTACCGCATCGTCGAGGGCCACTACCGGCAGCAGGGTATCCACCAGCGGTCCTTCGGCCTTGTACTGTTTTACTACCATCAATGTTGCAGCCGGTGCAGTGGCAGCTGCTATGGCACCCAGTATTAGACTGAAGGGTACCGGCTGTTTAAATATAAAAACC
>JBMNSO010000149.1:0-4411 GCA_050945235.1 Mahellales bacterium | reverse complement strand
TTAAATAAATTATTCATAAAAAAAGAAGGAGTTTAAATTTTTATGTAGAATATATTTATATACAAATGCAAAGTAAAACTATAACTTACAAATCGAAAGAGCAAATATAGTCATAGCAACCAAATGTTTCCAATTAATCAAAGTATTTAGCAATACACATTGTTTTTCTATAGTTACATTTTTCAAATAAGAACTACAAAACTTCAATTTATTTGTAGAATTCAACATGTTTTTTCCATCAAAAAATTGTATAAGTCCACCCAAGGGGCCGGCTATTGCGGTTAAACACTTTATTGACATTTGGAGGTCTTTTTATGAACGGAAAACAAAGGGGGCTTGCACCCTTTAAGAATGAAAAAATGGACAGATTTCCCATGTGGTACGGTGGCGCGCCCCAGACTACCATAAATATTATGGAGTATTTAAATGCTGATTCTGAAGAACAAGCACTACACAGTATAATTGGGATAGATTATAAGACCATACGGCCCAGTTATATAGGAAAACCCTTCAGGAAGTATGAAGATGGTACCGTGGAAAACGAATGGGGTATCCGCCGGGGCGGATATCATTGGGGTCAGCCCCTGAATGCACCCCTGGAAAACGCCCAAACCATTAAGGATGTTGAAAATCATAGGTTTCCCGATCCCGACGATTGGGATGTTGTAATAGATCAGGAAACCCGGGAAGCTGCAAAGGGGTATTGTATTATTGGAGGGACGTGGGCGCCTTTTTTCCATGATTCAACAGAACTCATGGGCATGGAAAAATTCTTTATGGAGATGCATTTTAACCCTTCTGTGGTAGAGGCCATAATAAGAAAATGTTTTGAATTCTACTATGAAGTGAATAGAAGAACCTTTGAGGCCAATCCCGGGGTAATTGATTTTTATTTCTTCGGCAATGATTTTGGTTCCCAAAGGGGACTGCTTATTTCCCCAGAAATGTGGAGAAAATTCTACAAACCCTATGTAGCAAAATTTATTGAACAGGCCCATAAATACGGCACAGTGGCGGCCCTACACTCCTGCGGCGATATCCATGAGATTCTTCCCGATCTGATAGAAATTGGTCTGGATGCCATTAATCCTATACAGGTAAATGCCGCCAACATGGATCCTTGTGTGTTAAAGAGGGAATATGGCAGCAACATAGTATTCTTCGGCGGTATAGATGAAAACGAAATACTGCTCAAGTGTACTGAGCAGAGGGTCCGAGAAGAAACCAGAAGAATAATAGACATACTGGGCAGTGACGGGAAATATATAGTTGCCCCATCCCATGACTATTTACTTCCAGAGATACCGGCGGAAAACATAGTAGCAATGTATGATGAAGCAAAAAAGTATGGCTTGGGCAAGTAGCAGTAGTAATAACCAAAGGAAGGTGAGGTTTAGTGACAGAGAAAACAGTAGCACTTCGGATGAAGGGTGTCAGTAAAAGGTTTCCGGGTACCCTTGCTGTCGACAAAGTAGATTTTGAAGTAAGGGCAGGAGAAGTCCATGCCCTTATGGGCGAGAACGGGGCAGGAAAGTCTACCCTTATGAAAATCCTGGCCGGCTCCTATAATGACTACACAGGAGAAATATTTATCGGAGGCAAAAAGGTCAGGCTGGACTCCCCCTTGGCTGCAAAATCAGAGGGTGTGGAGATGGTGTATCAGGAACTCAGCATAGCCTATAACAGAAGTGTACAGGAAAATTTATTTGCAGGGGACATTCCCGGTAGGGGCATATTTGTAGATATGAAGCGGTTAAGGGAAAAAGCATTAAAGTCTTTAGCCAGGGTTAAGCTGGATAAAAAGATTGACCCGTCAACCCCCATGAAAAATATCAGTCAGCATGAAGCCCAGCTCATTGAAATGGCAAGAGCTTTAAACAACGATCCTAAGATACTGGTTATGGATGAACCCACCTCTGCCCTTTCAAATGAAGAAGTTCAGATGCTGTTTGAAATAATTGCAGATCTTAAGAAACAAGGCATGGCCATAGTATACATTAGCCACCACCTGCCGGAAGTATTTGAAGTGGCAGATAGGGTCACTGTGCTCAGGGACGGTAAAAGGATCGACACCCGAAATATTCGTGATGTTACCAAGGAACAACTGGTGGAGATGATGGTAGGCCAAAAAGTTGCGGATTTTTATAAACACGCAACATTTAAAACAGATAATGTAGTATTGGAAGTCCAAGACCTTACCCGTTATGGTTTTGTCCATGGTGTATCCTTCAAACTGTACAAAGGTGAGATATTGGGCGTTGCAGGTCTTGCCGGCTCTGGCAGAACAGAACTGGGTCGTTGCCTTGTCGGTGCCGATAGGGTGGATAGCGGGAAGATCATTCTGGACGGTAAAGAAACGGAAATTGAGAATATGGAAAAAATGCTGGACAAGGGCATCGCATATTTAACAGAGGACAGGAAAATGGAAGGCTTGTCCCTCAGATTAACAAACTATCAAAATATATTGTCCACCATAATTCCAAGGCTGTCTAAGTTGGGTTTTTATTTCCCTAGCAAAGGCGGTGGCATGGTAAAGGATCTATACCAAAAGCTTAAGATTTATCCTCCGGTTTACCATATAGAAACAGGTAATTTATCCGGTGGTAACCAGCAAAAGGTATTGCTGGCAAAATGGCTGTCTTCAAAACCGAAGGTATTGATATTGGATGAACCCACAAGAGGTGTTGATGTAGGAGCTAAAAAGCTTATCCATGAAACAATGGTCAAGCTGGCGGAGGAAGGTATATCAATTATATTATTATCGTCTGACTTACCTGAATTGGTGGCTCTATCGGATAGGATTGTTGTTATGAGACAGGGGCATTTAATAGGTGAGATTTCAAAGGATGATTATCTCGACGAAAACAAAGTGCTGCTAGCGGCAAATGGGGAGAGGGGTGTGTTTAGCGTTGAATATTGAAAGTAATCTGATGAAGGATAATAGAAGTATAAGGCAGAATTCCTTTAATTTATTTGTTACAAGATTTGGTGTATTCTTCATGATTGGTGTTTTGTCGGTTGTCGGCATGATCGTTTCGCCCCATTTCTTTAGCGGGACCAATCTGCTGAATATACTGAACGCCGTATCCTATTTAGGTATAGTTGCCACAGGTATATCCTTTGTAACCTATGCCGGAAGCTATGGCGACCTTTCGGCACCTATGACCATGGCCATATCAGGGGTCATATGCGTGGAATTCATGAGATATGGACTGATATACGGCATTATTGCCGCAGTCATTACCGGTATTGTTATCGGTCTCATTAATGGTTTTACTGTTGGGAAGTTCAGGACCAATGCCATTATCTGGACCCTGGCTATGAACTTTATACTGGAAGGCCTTGTAAGATGGTCCTACCAAGGTACACAGATATATCCGGACATGGCAACTGCCGAGACATATAAAACAGGCTTTTTTCTGCCCCTCATGGCAAAATTGGACCCCAATATCCTAAATATCGATTTGGTTTCCAGGGCAGCTGCTTTTAATGGATTGGCATTGACATATCCCTTGGGTGTACCCCTGGTATTATATGTAATGTTTGTGGTTATGGTAGTGGGTTATATAATTATGTCTAAAACCCGTTTCGGCAATCAGTTAAGGGTGGTAGGTTCAAACTATAACGTTGCCAAGATGTCGGGTATTAACTGTACCAAAATGATTATGTTTGCATTCCTAATGTCATCTATCTGTGCTTCAATAGCAGGTATTTTTATGACTTCCCTTAATCAGGTAGGTGCCTTTTATGTGGGTCAAGGGTATGATTTCCAGGCTGTAACCGCCATAGTTTTAGGGGGTATGAGTCTGGCCGGCGGTAGGGGCAACATGGTGGGCGTTTTCGGCGGGGTATTCACCCTGGGTCTAATAAGTAATATCTTAACCTTAATAGGTATCGGCACATTTACCCAAAAGATGATAACAGGTGCAATATTCATTGTCGTCGTGGCTGTAAATGCTAGATCATTAAGAAAGCTGGGTCGGGATTATGCGTAATATATTAAATTTTAAAAGAAATGGTGTAAATACGTTATCTAATTTCAATGCTAACAGAATATATATCTTTTTGGCAATTGTAATAGTAATTATGTCCATTGGAGCCCCGGGCTTTTTGGGGACGGGCAATATTGTTCCTATGCTAAAGGCTACATTACTGCCCATTATGGCCGGGATAGGGTTTACCTATGTTATGATAGGCGGGAATTTTGACCTGTCCATAGGCGGCCTGATAAATGTCGGGGCAGTTATGGTGATGGGCGAGTTCAACAGATTTTTTGCAATATTCGGTGGCGACAGCGCCGGTACCGGTGCCGTTGTCTGGGCATGGGTAATAGCATTAGCAATTGCAATAGCCGCTGGGTCTCTGCTGGGTTTGGTAAACGGGCTTTTGGTAGGCAAAGGAAAAGTCCATG
>JBMNSO010000148.1:0-4433 GCA_050945235.1 Mahellales bacterium | reverse complement strand
ATATTCCCACAATAGCCTTTGTATTTTGCACCCAAAGAAAGCTGAACCATATCGTTTTCTTCGATCCTGCGCTCGGTCGAGCGGCAGAGACTCTGGTATGTGGACGAACCCGATGTTATCCATACGGGGTAACTGGTACCCTCGGCACCTAATCTATATATTTCTCCTCGCCAGATTGCCTCCAGTTCAGTCTCCGAAACCCCGGGCCTGATAGCGTCTATTACCTTAATAACAGCCTCCTCGGTAATCTTATATGCCTTCTTCAATAAAGATATCTCATTTTCGCTCTTATACCACCTGGCTTTCATTAAGATATCATCGGCACAAACATACACAGCATCCGGTGCCGCCTTTTCAATATCCTTTACAATCTTATAGGGGATAATGTTTTCGTTGGCTATACCGATTTTCTTTATATCAAATTTTTGCCTTAGCTCGTCAAAGAGTTTAGTATAGCTGTACTGATCAGTGGGTTTATCCCATACCGGAGCACTGGTTTCCACGTAAAAGGGGTGTACCCGAATATCTTCTATTTGAGAAAACCTTTTTGCAAAGTCATATGATTCCGGCCCGCCGGTCAAAAAAATCGGCTGGCCCACTTTGGGAATAACTATCCCCACAAAATCAAATACACACCAAAAGTCACTGAGATATCTTATGCTAGCCGATTCACACTCGCATCCATGGGCTATAAGTACATCAATATCCTGTTCGCCCATGGCCAGCTGTATCTTCCTTGCACGCATGGCAAACTCATCTTTAGGAATAGCACTTATTACGCCTACGCTTCCCTCCATCGCTATGACCCCTCCTCTTTAATAAACTTCACCGAACAACCCCAAACCGGGTAAGACTTAATTGCATTCAGGTACCAAAGGCCCCGCCAGCTCATTTAAGAAAAATAATTTTCCCGGTAATGTTGGCATAAAGCTGGAAGGTACCCATATATCAGGAGAATACCGCAAAGTAACCCATAATGACGTTCCTTGCCACTGCATTCCCCTTCCCAAAATACCGTCACAACCGCCGATGATTTTGTCAGCCTGTAGAAATAATCCAGGGCCTACCGTATTGGCATAACATGGTACCAGGGTGGTTCTGCTTTTGAAGCTGGTAATTGCATTTTGTTCAATCGTCAGGGGATGAAGCCGGGCACCCAGTTTATGGGTTTGGGCCTTCCATTCATCTACCGATTTGAATTCTTCCGCAAAATGTGGCTCCCAAAAGGCTATGTGGAATACCCTGCCTATACCGAATACCAATACCAGACGGGCACCTTCGGATCTCAATTGTGCGATTTTATCCTTGTATAAAGGCAGATTATCCTTGGTGGCAAAATTCCTCTGGGAAACAGGGACTGTAAGTTCACCAAGGGGTCCGTATAGGGCTTTTTCCATTGCATCCTGAAAGGAGCCTTTGGCATCCGGCGGCATTGTATTGCCCTCTGCATCGCTCCATTCGTCCATATTAAAGCAATAAACATGGGAGGCATCAATATTCCATTCCTTAAGAAAATACACTACCCATTTATACATGCCCATAGGTCCTACAGGAAGGATAAAAATTATTTTTTGTCCCTTTTCTTTGGTATTCCTTATTTCCTTGGCTATTTCGTGACCCATAAAAACCGCAAACTCATTAAGGTCGCTGCAGGCCACCGGCTGGAAATTAGGATGCCAAAAGGGCTGACGGTCAAAAATTGTATGGGGATCGTTGCTACAACATTTTTCAATCTTTGTCATATTCCACCCCTTGGGAATTAACACTTCCACATTAGAACCTTTATAAGTTTGTAAAAAATCCATAGCCATTCTCCTTTTACATTTTTTTGGATTAATTCATAATTCCATAAATACACCACTTTCCGAAGATCTATAAGCCGCTTCCACTATCCGTTGCACCTCCACGGCTTGCCAAGCCGGTACTTCTACCTGTTTTCCATACAGTATTGAATCGGAAAAGGACTCGATTTCTTTTGTATACATGTTTCCGAGTTGTACCTTAACTGTCTCGGACGACACTTCCTTCCTGTCCTGTTGTGCATCGTAGCCTTTGTCCTTTTCTACCTTAAGCACCTGGACAGTTCCGCCTTCTACCTGGCCTATGGTTTCATCGGCTATTATTCTGCCCTTGGTACCATAAAACTCCATACGCCACTTCGCCGCTTCATCCGGAATATTGAAGTGGGAATCCACGTGGCCGTATGCACCGTTTTCCAATTCGAACATAACCGCTGATGAATCTTCAACCTCGTAGCTGAAGGTCTTGGTACCGTTAAAGGCAGCCAGTCTCGTAATCCTCGAACCCGTCATATATTGGATAAGGTCTAGGCAATGTATGCCCATATCCATAAGGGCCCCACCACCGCCCTGGGACTTTATCTGCCTCCATGCAGAAGGTATATCAGGATACCAACAGGTAAACTGGGCATTACAGCTTACAAGTTGACCTATGACACCGTCCTGAAGCAGTTCCCTTATCTTTCTGTTATAACTATGAAACCGCATCATTAACCCGGCCGCAATCAATACTCGATTTTTTCGGCATACCTCAATGAGTTCCTCTCCGTCCTTGGAGGTTAAGGCTACCGGTTTTTCCACCAAGATATGTTTTTTAGCCTGAGCTGCCATTAATACCTGGTCTTTATGAAATACCACTGGAGATGCAATGTAGACAGCTTGCACATCAGAATCCCAAACGAGCTTTTCAGCGTCATCATAGGCTGTTTTTGCGTTGTACTTTTGCCTTAGTCTTTCAGCAAAATCCATATCAATCTCCATAACTGCGGACAACTCGGCGTTTCTTGCCTGCAACATACCCGGTATTGTACGCCTATCAGCTATTCCACCGGCTCCTATTACACCCCATTTAACCTTCATTATTCACCACCCCTATCTTTATTGCCCTGAATAATAGGTTTCTACAATAGTTCAAGTTGTAACTCAAAACCACAGGAAACAGTCGTACGGCCCTTAACCCAATTAAGCATCTTACCTGTATTTATGGAATTGGGCATACCGGTCCACGGTTCAATACATACACAGTCGTCAAACAAAGTGCAAATTGTTACAACACTGTGCTTATCGTCTAATACTAACCGTGCCAAATAATGATCTGCAGGATTTCTTAGCACAAGCTCCCTCTTTCCTATACCCCAAAATACATGATCCAAGGTTTTGGTAAGATCAAGCTTACCTTCCTGCCTCCCCTGGTGTCCACAGATATAATCCCTATAGTACTTCATGTCAAAATCAAAATCTATAACCTCTTTGGAACTGGTTTTAAAATACGGGTGCCACCCTATATAATAAGGCATATCCTGTTGGGAATTGTTCTGTATTTCTGCTTTAACAAATAAGCTGTATCTCTCTACTTTATATATCAGGGTCAATTTGAAATCAAAGGGATAATTCTCTTTCTTTATAACCTCGTTGGGAACAGTGTAAAGGCTTACTTCGTTGTGTGACAGTCTTTCTATTGAAAAGGTCATATCTTTTACAAAGCCATGGAATGGCATTGTATATCCTTTGCCCATAATAGTATAGGCATCGTTTTCTGTTTTACTGCAAAAGGGAAACAGTACCGGTATGCCGCCGGAAAGTAAATTGGCCATACCAACCATATCGGGCTTGAAACGCAACACCTCCACATCCTTCAGTGAGAGCATGGAAATCATCCCACCATAATCGGGCAGTACTTGTGCTCTGAGTCCACTCTCCCCATCCTCTATTGATACTCTTTTCATCTTACTTAATATGTACCTTAAGCAGGTCTTTTACGTTATCTATGCAATATTGGATATGAACTTCATCCCAGGAGGGATGGAGAAACAGACTGAAGGTACAATCCCTAAGTCTTCTTGCATTGGGACAAAGATCCTTTGTATAATCAATATTTCCATCGGTATATTCTATGGATTTAAATGGGAACTGTGCCGTTCCAAAACCTCTAAGTTCCTTATAGGCGGTTTCTTCATAGGCCTCAGGCCATTGTATTCCATAACACGGTACACCCCTGGCTACCAAGTCCTTTATAAATTTATCAGCCTTGACATCCAACCTGTCGATATCCAGTATAATAGGATACCACCAATAGGCGTTCTTTCTCTCCGAGCTGTTGTAGGGAAGTTTTTTTATTCCATCAAGACCTTCAAAGGCCTGGTCGTACATCTTAGCATATTTTAGCCTTCGTTTTAGGTTCCAGCTGTCAAAACGGGCCAATTCATTCAAACCTATAACCGACTGCATCTCAGTCATTCGGTAGTTAAAGCCTACCCGGTTGTGTATATAAGGGAGTTTTTCTTCCAGTTCTAGCATGTTCATTCTAGCCCTTACATCATAACCATGATCTCTAAAGGAACGGCATTCCCATCCCAGATCCTCATCATTGGTTACCACCATACCACCCTCGCCCCCTGTGGTAAAGTGTTTGCT
>JBMNSO010000147.1:0-4455 GCA_050945235.1 Mahellales bacterium | reverse complement strand
CTGCTCAATTCTGTTCATTTCCTTTTTTAAGGCATCAAACACTTCCTCGGCTCCATCCAATGTTCCTTCTCTGCCCATGGTTTCCAGCCGTAGGGCAAGGTCATAGGCTGCCGATGCACCAAAATTGGAAACAACGCCTTTAAGGGCATGGGCTGCCATTTGCAGCTGCCCAGGATCCTTTGAATCTATTGCCCTTGATATATCATCCAATTGAGAAGGATAACTATCAATAAATACCTCAATCAGTTCTTCTACCAAGGCCTGGTCGTTGTTGGCGGCTGCTGTGATGCCTGACAAATCAGCTACAGGTTTCCCAAGTTTCAGGTGATGCTCCACTTGATCGTAAAGCTCCTCTGTATCCAAGGGTTTTGATATATACCCATCCATACCCGCTTCTATAAATTTCTCTTTGTCACCCTTCATTGCATATGCAGTCATTGCTATAATGGGAATATGGCGACCCGTAAGTTTCTCCTTGACCCTAATTATTTTTGTTGCCTCCATACCGTCCATTTCCGGCATCTGCACATCCATCAGAACGATATCAAAATTATTATCCCCTTTAAGGGCTTCCACCGCTTCCCTGCCATTGGATACAACGGTGACTTGATAGCCCTTCCTTTTCAGTAGAGATAGTGTAAGTCTTTGATTAATAGTATTATCCTCAGCCAGAAGTATTCTTCCCCTGCTTATCCGTTGTGTACCGGGCTTAACGCTTTCCTCCCCTGAACAACCTTCATCCGAAAGGGTTGAATGTTTCAACTTTATGATTTTGTCAATGGCTTTAAATAGTTTCTCTTGTTGTACCGGTTTTATCAGGTACGCCTCAATCCCCAATTCTCTGCAGCGCCCCAAGCCTCCCTTAATATCCATTGATGTAAGCATCATTATAGCGGTATCCTTCAGATCGCAATCATGACGTATATGCTGTGCCACGGTAAAACCATCCATTTCCGGCATATGGGCATCCAGTAGGATAATGTCAAAGGGCTTGTTTTGATTTTTATGCCGTCTCATCAACTCAATACCATCCTGCCCCCTTGAGGCTGATACCACCGATGCACCCTTATTCTTCATCATTCTCTCCAGAATAACCCGGTTGGTTTCATTATCGTCAATAACCAGGGCATGGATATCGGATATATCTATCTGTCCGGCCTTGAAACGACTTGTTTTTTCATCTACCGGTAACATCACAGTAAAGGTAAAGGTACTCCCCTTTCCTTCTACGCTTTCTACCGTTACTTCCCCGCCCATCATCTCGACCAACTGTTTTGAAATGACAAGCCCCAGACCGGTACCACCATAATTCCTTGTATGGCTATTCTCCAGCTGGGTAAAGCTCTTAAAGAGCTTGTCCATCTTATCCGGAGATATTCCAATACCGGTGTCCCGTATGGTAAACTGCAGTTGGGCCACCCCATTTTCCAGGCTGAGTATATCTACATACACCACTACTTCGCCTTTGTTGGTGAATTTTACCCCATTACCCATCAGATTGAACAGTACCTGTTGCAACCTTATTTGGTCACCTATTAAATTGAGGGGTACATCAGGATGTATATAACAGGACAGTTCTAACCCCTTTTCATGGGCCCGTAGGGCTAATGTATCAGACACCCTGGATACTGCCTCCTCAAGACTAAAGGGCGACTCATCCAGTTCCATCCTACCGGCCTCTATTTTGGAGAAATCCAGAATATCATTAATTATCTGGAGCAGGGAATCCGCCGATGCCTGGGCCATGGTTATATATTCTCTCTGCTCATGGCTTAACTCGGTTGACAGAGTTAATTCAATCATCCCTAAAATACCGTTCATAGGTGTCCTGATCTCATGGCTCATCCTGGCGAGGAATTCGCTTTTCGCATGGCTGGCCGCCTCAGCTTCTTCCTTGGCCTTCCGGAGCTGGCCTTCCAACTCCCTCTGTTTTGTGATATCACGGAAATTCCATACCTTGCCTATTATTTTGCCGTTAACCCTGTGGGGTGCGCAATACCGTTCAAATACCCTTCCATCCTTAAACTCAATGGTATCCATTATTTCCATTTCCGGATTTTCATAGATTGCCTTTACGCTTTCCATGAATTTTTGTGGTTCTGATAATTGCTCTATCGCATACTCAAGAACCTTTCGGTCATTTCTGGTTTCTATCAATTCAATGGGTACTTTCCACATATCTATAAACCTGCGGTTCCAGCTAACAATCCTGCGTTGTAAGTCAGTGACCAAAATACCATCCGCTGTGGATTCTATGGTAGTGCGGTGAATGGATAGGGACCTTTCTATCTCTGCTTCTGCCTTCTTCCTCTCCGTAATATCCCGGATAATGCTAAGTATTACCTTTTCCCCGTCTATTGTTACTCCCCGGGCGCTAACTTCTACGGGGAAGAAGCTTCCGTCCTTACGGGAATGTATGCTCTCAAAGAGAATACCCTCTTTCCACGCCTTATCCATCTGCTTTTCTACTGCTGAATTACTATCCAGGCTGCGCAGCTGAAATATACTCATGTTAAGGAGTTCTTCCCGGGTATATCCAAAGGCCCTAACCGCAGAGTCATTTGCTTCCAGGATCTGCCCGTCCCTGCGGACAAACAGGATTATATCCCGGGCATGCTGCGAAAGGAGCTGATAGCGCTGTAGTATCTCCTCTCCCAGCTTAAGCTGGGTAATGTTTGCATGGGATATGACAACCCCGTCTTCTACACCGCCAAGGGAGGTAACATTCATCCTATACCACCGCTTCTGTTCCGGTGAATGACAGGGGTATTCAAGTCTAAAGCGTTCCCTTTCCCCCTTCAGTACAGACATGATACCTTTCAAAGCCTTAGCGGCATACTCATCCTCTACACCATAACAAACCCGCAGATAGTTGGCACCAACCCCCACTGCCGCGGTATCGATCAACCCGTTTTTATGGGCAAAACGGGTCCATGACTGGTTTATTGCAACAATTTCTCCGTAGGCATTTAATACAGCAATATGCTCCCTTAAAGAGTCCAGTATAGCCTGGTTAAACTTGACGCTTTTTTCCAAGCCCTTTTGGGCATTATTAAAATCAGTTATATCACGGATGGATTCTATGGCGCCTATCTTGTTTCCATGATTATCATAAAGGGGGGAGGCAGTAAACCATAAATGAGCACCCTTACCGTTATAAAGGTTTGGCACAAACCGTTCGGCACTTATCCTGTAGCCTCTTTTCTCCACACTGCCGTATTCTTTTTTTAGTTCCTCATAGGGCATATCTACAACATTTATTAAAAGGTTGGCTTCTTTCCCGTATAATGGAAGGGCATATGCTGACTTGTCCTTTCCCAGGATATCCGATTGGTATACCCCGGTCATATTTTCCATGGCCCTGTTCCATGCAATAACCTTGCCTTCGTTATCAATAACAAAGGTTGCATCGGGCAGAAACTCAATAATACCTTCCAGCTTTCTTCTGGTGTCCTCCAGATCCTCCAGAATTGCTTCTTGCTCCTCTAATAGTTGGGTATTCCCTTCATTGACCGCCTTTAGGGAATTTAACATTTCTATATTTTTAAGCTGCAGCCTTCTATTTTTCCACAGGGTTATTGATACTATTGAGACGGCCAAGACCTGGCTGATGAACATCCCCAGGTAATGGAAGGTACGGGAATTCATATGGTCCATATGTGGATAAATAACAGTCCACAGGTAATCAAATATCAGCGGTATAAGTACCAAAACGGCTACTATGGATATCAATACAAGTAGGAAGTTTCTTGTGGATATTAAAAAAGCATCAGTCTCTTTGTTACCATTGACAACTGTTTGTGGTTTAGTCCCTGGCCCTATATTTTTATCGTTACCGGTTTTACCCTCTGGATTTATCATCATTGAACTACCTCCCTACAGTTTATTGCGGTATTTTCATCCACAATTCTTAGAAAGGCGTTAACCATTTTAGGATCGAACCGGGTACCTGAACCTCTTTTCAATTCCTCCAGTGCCTGACAGCTGCTCATTTTTTCACTGTACGGTGTTTCGTGGGTCATGATATCATAGGCATCTAAAACCGAAAGAATCCTGCATTCAAGTGGTATATCATTCCCCTTCAACCCGGAGGGATATCCCTTACCATCGTACCTTTCATGATGGTATAGGATTAAACTTGCTATATGGGACAATTCCTTGGTACGTTTTGCCACGTAGTATCCTATCCTCGAGTGTTCCTTTATTTTATTATACTCCTCATCGGTAAGCCTTCCCTTTTTATATAAAATATTATCGGGTATCCCTATTTTACCCAGGTCATGGACCTTGGCCAGAAGTATGAGGTTTTTCCTTATCTTTGCAGGCAGGTTTAATAAACGGGCCATTTCTTCTGCACCCTGCGCAATCCTGTCACCATGGCCCTGGGCCAGGTAGTCCCGCTTCTTCAATGCCCCCACGATAAGTTCAATAACCTTGCTCCCCTTGCCAGCAGAT
>JBMNSO010000146.1:0-4533 GCA_050945235.1 Mahellales bacterium | reverse complement strand
TTCTAGTGTATCAGGTATATTTTATAAAATATAAAGAGTGTGAGTGCAAACTTACTTTTAGTTCGCGGCTGAAGGTGGAAATCACTTTTACAATTCGGTATAAAAAACCAGTAAAAACTCAATCGAGGGTCTTGATTCAAAATACTTGGTATGTTATAATATCATTCGTCGGTAAAATTGCGGGATGGTGTAATGGCAGCACATATGACTCTGGATCATAGTGTCTAGGTTCGAATCCTAGTCCCGCAGCCATTAAAAAATAAATGATATAGTAGAATCAAGTGTTTCATGGTTTTGAAGCATTTGATTTTTTTTGTGTAAATCTAGACACTGTGATTATATGGAGAAAACCATCTAATCATTATGAAAGAATTTGATAGTGTTGAAAGGAATCAGGGCATCTAAGCCCAACGAGGTAAAAGCCTTGATGAAATATTTAAGCAATCGTTTGTTTCATGCAAAGTAAAACTTTATTTTAACGATATTTCCATGGCGGTCAGGGGACAATAATATTGAATACTAATATTTATGATTATGTGGAGGGTTTTATGAAAAAACACAGAATTGCAATAATATTGACAACGCTAATCATAATTGTACTACCTGCCTGTGGCCGTTTTAATAGGCTCGGCAATGATATGCCCAAAACCCGGCTGCAACCTGACCATGGCACCCCTGTACCACAGGACCAGTCCGATGAAGATTCATTGAACGTATCGGATTTTTTTCCTTTCGAGGGTGATGTCTACAAAAAATATACAGGCGAGGGCAATGAATATGCTCAATACCAAACCTATGTAGATTATATAAAAAACGATGCGATTCAGATTAGAAAAATTAACCCGGGGACTGAAATCGTTTCTGTATGCACAATTGAGGATGGTGCATTGAAAGAAGTATACTATAGAGGAGAAACATACTATCGCATGGACTTTACAAAATCCCGAAACAAGGATGAGATAATAATAAAGGAACCCATAAAACCAGGCACATCCTGGAACCTCGAAGGTGGTTCCACAAGGAGCATCACAGCCCTTCAAGTGGATATCGAAGTCCCCCAGGGCAGACATAAGGCGCTGGAGGTTACCACAGAAGGTCAGTACTCCATTGTAAAGGATTATTATGTTCAAGGCTTGGGCCTTGTAAAAAGTGAATTTATTTCCAAGGAAGATACCGCTACTAAGGTAACAAGCGAGTTGGAAATTATGAAGAAAGGCGCGGTGGCTGGACAAGTAATAAGACTATACTACCCTGACTATAATAATGACAGAATTCTGTATGTAGATAAACAGGTTGAGGTAACAACCAATACAGATATGCAAGATATATTTGAGCAACACCTGAAGACGGTCCCTGAAAATTCCGGATTAACGCCTTTATTGGGGCCAAATGTTTCTATCCGGGGTTTGAGCTTGGACATTGAAAAGAGTATAGTAACGATTGACTTTTCCCCCGAGATAATATCCGAGATGAATGCTGGCGCCGGGCTGGAATCAATGATATTGTCCAGCATTGCCAACACCTTTGGTGATTACTACCAAGCCGTTGGAGCGGTATTAACAGTGGTAGGAAAACCCTATAGTTCGGGGCATATAGCCCTGGAACAGGGTGAGCATATAAACGTTGATATCGAGAATATTCAGGAATATGGGCAGTGAGATGAACGATATCTAAATGTATATGTTCACTGAAGCTTGACAGATTAAATTTGACCATAATATAATGGATTGAAATGTTGGTTCATTAGCACGGTTGTTTTCTACCAAAACACAGTCTTCCTCGGATATAAGAGTTAATATTGATCATAACAGCTTGTCAGTTTTAGGGTGAGCTTGTTAGGAAATGGTTGTCAGCAAATATGGAAAAAAAATATATTGCGTAAAGAAGATTATTATACTATAATAAAACTACAAATAAATATTTTGGGTGCGGAGATAATGAGCCACAATAAACAGAATGTTGTATTCTGTTTTGTTGTGGCTCTTGTATTTTTATGGTGTTCTTTAAAATTATTATAAAAAGGAGGATATCGATGGATATTCAGAAAAAGGCACTTGAATTGCATGAAAAATGGAAGGGAAAAATTGAAGTAGTGAGTACTGTAAAGGTAGATTCTATGATGGATTTATCCGTTGCCTATACCCCAGGGGTAGCAGAACCTTGTAAAGAAATAAATAAAAACATAGATAAGGTATATGATTATACCCGCAAGTGGAACCTAGTTGCGGTGGTTACGGATGGTTCGGCTGTGCTTGGACTGGGGGATATAGGACCTGAAGCAGGCATGCCGGTTATGGAAGGCAAGTCCGTATTATTTAAAACCTTTGCTGATGTGGATGCCTTCCCTATATGTATAGCATCCAAGAATGTGGATGATATAGTGCAAACCGTTAAAATGATAGCCCCATCTTTTGGTGGTATAAATCTTGAAGATATTTCAGCACCTAGGTGCTTTGAAATTGAGAAGAGACTAAAGGAAGAATTAGATATACCGGTATTCCATGATGACCAGCATGGAACAGCAGTGGTTACACTAGCAGCTATGATAAACGCTCTTAAGATAGTGGGCAAAGACATTAAAGATATTTCCGTAGTGGTAAATGGTTCAGGAGCGGCAGGAATAGCCATAACCAAACTTCTTATGAGTATGGGTTTGAGGGATGTTGTACTATGTGACAGAAAAGGTGCCATATATAAGGGCCGGGAGGGACTGAACCCTTCTAAAGAGGAAATAGCAGAAGTTACCAATGTATATATGAAAAAAGGCTTATTGAAGGACGTTATAATTGGCACGGATGTATTTATAGGGGTGTCGGCTCCTAATACAGTTACAAAGGATATGGTGAGGACTATGAATAAAGATGCCCTGATATTCGCTATGGCAAATCCCATACCTGAAATATATCCCGACGAGGCCAAGGAGGCAGGTGCCAGGGTAATTGGGACAGGAAGATCGGATTTTCCCAACCAAATAAATAACGTGTTGGCCTTCCCCGGTATTTTCAGAGGCGCCTTAGATGTAAGGGCCAGTGATATAAACGATGAAATGAAGATTGCAGCAGCAATGGCCATTGCATCCTTGGTAGGAGATGAGGAGTTATGTGAAGATTGCATATTGCCAAAGCCCTTTGATAAAAGGGTAGGCGTAGCCGTAGCAAAGGCCGTTATGAAAGCAGCCAGGGATTCGGGTGTAGCACGGTTGTAAAATATACCTAATTTATATATCTTTTAAATATAAAAGCATAATAGTAAAAAATCCGGTTTTGTTAAAACCGGATTTTTTTGAAACCAAGGAATTTATGTTGATGGTTTTAACTATTGGAACGGTGGCAGTATTTACCGGTTTATTTATATAATGTCCTGATGGTATATTAAGAATTACATACCTAATATAACACCGAAGCATTTTTTACGTTTACATTCCGATATGTTAGTTCTTGACAAGGAAAAAAATATTGGTTATAATGAAAATATGAACACATAGTGTGCAATTGCACAGTATAAAATCATTTATTTTATGAAAAAACTAAAATGAAACTGGCAAATCCATAATAGGTGTAACATTTATAATGACTCTATAAGATACAAACACATAATAGATTTCCTCAATAATTAGTTTAAGTCAACAAAAAAGTTTTTAGTAATGAGCCCATTGAAAAATAATTTTATATGTAATATTTGAAAAAATGCAGTGCCCATAGATTAATGGCATAGCTTCAATAATGTGGGGTGGGAGATAATGGATCTTATGCTAAAGGTTGCCCGGTTGTATTATCAGGAAAACATGACTCAACAGCAGATTGCCAAACGTTTGGGTATATCTAGGGTCAAGGTTTATAGAATTTTATTAAAGGCGCGGGAAGAAGGCATCGTAAAGATTGTACTGCAGGCTCCACAGCAGGATTTTACCGATCTTGCGATTAAGATAGAAAACCATTTTAGGATAAAAGAATGTATTATAGTCCCCTCATCGGATTCCAGTGAAATTTTGTTTAATGGCTTTGGAGTCGCCTTGGGTTCAGTTTTCGAGAGATATCTTAAAGATGGAGTGAAGATTGGTTTTGGTTGGGGAAGTACCATTAGGGGCACCATTGAAAGGATA
Organism: Mahellales bacterium; assembly: GCA_050945235.1. Classification (GTDB taxonomy): domain Bacteria; phylum Bacillota; class Clostridia; order DUOD01; family DUOD01; genus DUOD01. The sequence continues at coordinate 431 of JBMNSO010000146.1, read as the reverse complement.
AATATATCTAAGAAATATAATATAAAAGTATTTCCTACAATTGGAGGATTGGGCTCGAACTTCGACAGTATCCATGCGAATTCCATAGTATCCCTTGCAGCAAGCAAATTAGGCGGGATTGGACATGTATTGAATTGCCCGGCTATACTAGATTCCCAGTCCGCTAAGGAGATGTTTTTAAACCAAAGCAGTATCAACGACATAGTTAAGGAATTTCAAAATCTAGACCTGGTGGTAGTACCTATAGGTTATATGGACCATGATATAACTATAAAAAGGGCCGGCCATCTTACTGACGAAGAAATAGAATATTTTAAAAGTTTAAATATAGTGGGGGATATAAATTCCAATTTTATTGATATAAATGGCAACACGGTTGAGAATAGGATTCAAGCCAGGATAATAAATGTGTCGCTAAAGACGTTGAAAAC
>JBMNSO010000145.1:0-4562 GCA_050945235.1 Mahellales bacterium | reverse complement strand
CCACAGTTTCCCTGCCATCGATTACTATGGCTACGGCATTGACTTTAACATCCAATGCCGCCTTAAGCTTTTTGTTAATAGTATTTACATCGGTTAACTGGTTATCGTTTACTGCAGTAGCCAGGTACTCGATGGGCTGTGTAAACACTACATCCATTTTGTAATCCTGCTCAAGCTCTTTTTTGAACTGTTTTATGGATGTCTCAATGGGACTGATATCCCTCACATACCCTACAACTTCTCCGTCAAATACCACTGAAAAAACAGGGATCGGTAATTGCTGGGTATTATTGTTGTGTAATGCGGCTCCTGTTATTAGCGATACCCCGACTATTATGCCTGCTCCAATGGCTGTGTATCTCACAAAAAAAGTATTTATCTTAAGTTTTTTAATTATATTCTTTCCCTTTAGTTCTCCTGGCAGCTTAAGGCTTTTAATAAACCCTAAAACCCCCACCCTTTGTAAAACCGTAGCCTTCTTCGATAACCCCAGTACTTTTTGCGGCCCAAGACTGATTTTTTTCTTTAGTATATTTACCCTTTTTAGCAACCCGGCCGTTGATATAATACTCTGGCTTTTGCTTGATTTCTTATGTATACCCATTTTCCTCCTAAGATGTTCAACCTTGGTTAAATTAAGAGTTTTTCTCTTATTTTTAACCGGTGATCCTATCCTTTCTTTTTTACTTGGCGGCCAAGGCCTCATTAACCTCATCGCCTCCTTTCGTATCTTAAGCTTAAGTATCTCCCTCCCTGCTTAAGATTATTACACCGATATTACGAATATTTTACGAAATTGTTACGTTTATATATTCTACATAGGTCTGTAAATTCCTTCTTTTTTTTATAATTCGTAGTTTATATTTTTCAAAAAACATAAAAATTATTCATCGGATGGGAATTCATCAAATAGCCAGTCTTCAAAAAAATCCTTCCAGTCCCTATTGGTTACTTTATTACAAATATCTATCAGGTCCTGGGTGGTGGCATTCTTAAAGCGCATTTCATTATAGTACCGCGTCAGTACCTCCTTAAAGGTATCATCCCCCATTTCCCGTCTAAGGTTGTGAAAAACCATGGCACCCTTGCCGTAGACCAGGGCATCATAGGCCATCCAGTCTTCAAACTGGTATGTAGGCTTTAAAATTGTATCATCCTGTTCTTGGTCCAAAGCATTAAGACGGTTTTTATAGGACTGGTATTTACCTTCCACCAGCCCCTCATATATGGCCTGACCCCTTTCCCTACCGTACTTTTCTTCAAAGTATATTACGGTGGAATATTCCGTAAGCCCTTCGTCCAGCCACGACTCCATAACCTGGTCGCTGCCCACCAGGCCATACCACCATTGGTGGGCGGTTTCATGGACGGTAACATACTCCAGCATAAACTGGCTGCCTGTATTATATAAGGACTTATCATTCAAGACTAAATTCGGATACTCCATTCCCCCTATATAAAAGTCCGCCTGTACTATTGAAAACTGGGGGTAGGGATAATCACCAAAATACTCATTGAATATTTCTATTGCATCCCTGCCATACTCTAAGGCCTTGGTTCCGGAATGCCTGCTATAATAATAAGATTTAACCAGGGTATCGTCCACCCTTTCCTCAGAAACCATAAACTCATCGCTTAATATCCATGCAAAGTCCCTTACGACCATGGCCTCGATATGCCATGAATTTACATCGTCATATTCGGTAATCCCGTTGACCACCCCAGTGCATGCTACTTCATAATCCTTTGGCACAGTAATGGTAACTTTATAATTGGCCACATCACTGTAAAAGGGATCGCCGATATCATAATATGGATACAAACTCCATCCCACTTCCCTATCGTAAACCGCCAGTATGGGATACCAATTGGTAATATTATATGTATACTCACCGTAGCCAAACCGGCCGAGGGAATTGGGCAGTTTGACCTCAAACTCCATATTCAGCACAATACTATCCCCCGCCTTAAGGGGAGTGTAAAGATCCACCCTTAGAAACTCCCCTCTCTCCCCTTCTATTTCATGGGCAATGCCATAATCGCTTTCCACCTTCAATATATCAATATATCCTTCGGAAAAGCCTTCAGGATAAGCCTGATCAAGCTGGTCATCGGGAAATGGCACGTCACCCCGACTGCTAAAAGCGTTGGGATGGAGAATAAAATACAGCTCACCCAGGCCAGTGCCTGTATTATTGGTATAATCCAATTGCAATGCCGCCCTTACCAGCTTTTCCTGTTCGTGAAAGCTTACATCCAATGTGTAACAGGGCAATTCGTCACTAAGACGGACCAACTCCTCGTCCCACCCGGCATAGTCCGGCCCCCGGTTGGACAGTTGGCTGTTAACCAGAACGTAATTTATAATAACTGCCAATATTGTTATGACTACAATAGAGACCAATATGGTTCTTAAGGTTTTGCGACTGGTATAGTATATCTTCAACGCACACACCTTCCCACGTATTTAATAAAAAAATAACCCTAAATACTCACTATGTTATACCTAAGTATCAGGGCTATTATATATATAATACAGTATTTTCCCGTATATTCATATAACCATGGGAAGTTTTATTTTAAAGGTGGTGCCTCTGCCTTGCTGACTGTCGACCTCGATGGTACCACCATGGCCTGAGATTATATTATTACATAGTGAAAGGCCCAACCCGGAACCATTAGCTTTGGTGGTAAAAAAGAGTTGAAAAAGCTTATCCTTGTTTTCATCCGGTATCCCACATCCGTAGTCCTTGAATTCAATATTTACGATTTTCCGTTCGAAATCCCCCTTTGCCGTAATCTCCAACACGCCCCCATATTCCATGGCGGCAAAGGCATTGTCCATTATATTTATAAAAACCTGTTCCATCATACTTGTATCTATATTGGCGTATATAGGTTTGTCATCTGTGTTAACCTTAAGGGTAATACCCTTTAGCCTGGCTCTATCCTCCACAAACCCACAGATATTCTCTATCAGTTGGTTTATGGACATCTTGGTCAGCTTGAGCTTATTGGTCTTTCCCCAGTTCACCAGCTGGCCTATAATATTATTTATAACAGCCACCTGCTCCAACATATTATCAGCCTTTGCCCTGCCCTCTCCATCCATATTCAGCTTAAGCAACTGAATACAGGCACTTAAGTTAGAAATGGAATTCTTTATCTCATGGGCAAAGATTAAAATATTATCTACAAAACCCTCCTTTTGTTTAACCAATAAATTATTCCTTTGCTCCAGATCATTTATTGTATGGGCATATATAAATTCCCTTCCTGTGCAATAGGCAGCCACCTCCATGAGACAGGGGATATTCACCCCCGACTTCTCTTGTGTGCAAAAGGCAAATAATATATGTGAAACCTTGTCGTCCTGATCGAAAATAGGAGCACAATAGCAGGTAAGGCCGTAAAGGCCATGGTCCTTTTCGGAAAGTATCAGAGTGCCGCAATCCTCCATCGATGAACCTATAATACCGCTGAGATAGTCACCTTTGAGGGCTAAACCTTTTTCTATATCCTGCCGGATGTATGTATCCTTGGACAGTATTTCGTAAATCCGGTAATTCTTGTCTGTAAGACAGATAAAAGCACAATCTTCACCTAATACCTTCTCTATCCATAATAAATGCTGAGATACATCAGGATTCATATATGTTGTTACCCCCGCTATATTATTTCAATGTCAATCATCCATTGTCTAAACATTGTGTAAAAACGAAATAAAAATACTTATATTTTTTGTATTCTACATATAATGGAATTTTCCTTTATAAAAGGAAAATTCCATAACATTTCCCAGGATACCTATACAAAAACTGTCCCCCAGATATAGACCGGTAAAGTATAGATAGGGATTTATTAAAGTTTGTTCCATTTGTTTTTCGTCAAATTCCACAGATTAATAAAAAAAGGGAACGTTTCGACCCATACTTCTATCATATTTTGTAAAAGAAAGAGGAGGTTTGTATAAATGCGAAAAAAATTATCTATAATTACTGCCATCATTCTTTTGACTTTGGCATTACTGCCAACAAATATTCTTGCTGCCCAGGAGGAAATGCCACCGCCACCCACCGAGGGAAGGCCTTCACCCCATGGTAATTGGGACATTGTGGAATACTCCAAGGACGGTAAGGTAGACCTAGACTTTTTCGATATACAGGCCGTTGATTATATCCGTTATTGGGGAAACAGTATAAAGGAATCGGCTGTGGGCAGGGTATCCTACGGAGGATGGACCGAAACCTACAATACGGTAGATACATTAAGAATAAATGTACAGCTCCAGCAATGGAACGGCTCCTCCTGGGTCACCATATCATCCCACAATTATTATAGATATAATCATTTTTACTTAGACAACGGCACCGGTGAGTATGTGGAAAGGGGCAAATACTACAGGGTTCATACCCGCCACTGGGCCTATGTGGGCAGCTCCTACGAATATCAGACTGCAACCTCGGGCTACATATATGTATCATAAATAAAAGATAATTAAAATAAATCCATTTTCCTAATAACAAATAACTTTTATTTTCATAAAAAAACTGCTGGTTTCA
>JBMNSO010000144.1:0-4591 GCA_050945235.1 Mahellales bacterium | reverse complement strand
TTGACCTATTGTTGTAAGGGATGGTTCTATTATTGTACATAGGGGCATATTATCAAAACCTATAACACTTACTTCCTCAGGAATGGCTATACCCGCTTGTTTTAAATATTTGATGGAGCCAATGGCCATTAAATCTGTAGCCGCCATTATGGCATCCGGAGGCTCGCTAAGGTTCATCATATACTGAGCACCGTCAAAGCCGCTTTTCATGGAGAAATCGCCTTCATATACCAAGCTTGGGTCAAACTCTATACTGCAATCTTCCAACGCCCTCCTATAGCCCTGGTACCTTTCCCGGGCCGCCCTGTAACCTGCCTTAATATAACCGATTCTTGTTCTTTTTCCTTCGTTAACCAGGTATTTAACCGCTTCCCTTGTGGCTTTATAGCCATCAGTTTTTACGCAGGATACTCCATCGTCACCCACTACATTGTCCATAAAAACCACCGGAATCTGTTTAGATATATCCTTTAAAAAATTTATATTTTCTTTCCGGCCGGAGTATGTATAGTATATAATACCTTCTATCTGTCTTTTAATTATTTCTTTTATACAGTGTAGCTCCCTTTCTGGATCGGAACCGGTATTAAATACCACGCATAAATAACCCTGTTGTCTGGCGGTTTCTTCTATGGATTCATACATCTTCGTGTATCCCGGATTTGAATAGTCGGGTACTATTACAGCTACTAGCTTTGTTTTTTGAGTCCTCATGCCCTGAGCAAAGTAATTGGGGGTATAGTTGAGCTCCTTCATGGCCTTTTCGACTCTCAACCTAGTTTTTATATTCACAGGCCCCTTCCCATTTATAATCCTTGATATGGTAGTGGTTGAGACTCCGGCCATTTTAGCCACATCTAACATTGTCGGCACGCCTATTCACCCACATTTCCTTGGTAAGTTTACCGATAATATCCCTCGAATGAACTAGCTAGAATGATTGTTGATGAATGGAAACGTTATCATGATAACATTCCCACTTTTGTATTTTATATATTCTACATTTAGCTATAAAATCCTGCCTGGTATAAAAATTTAATTAAAATTCATAAAAGTACAATATAATCAATAAGGGCGGCTACCCAATGAACTATATTCATTCATTGAGCAACCGCCCTTTTTCCGCTAAAGTGGTATTTAATCTGAAATTGCTTCCTTCAACTTAATGCCGGCAGCTTCAATGCCCAATTGCCTATTGAATAAGCTGGAGGACCCCGCTACAAAGATATCTGCACCTGCCTGTCTCATCTTCCTGGCATTCTCGAAGGATACATTGCCGTCCACCTCTATCTCTATATTCAAATGATGGGTATCTATTATTTCCCGCATTTCCCGTATCTTATCAAGGGTGGCAGGGACCAGTTTTTGTCCGGCATATCCCGGGTTAACCGTCATAATCAGCACCATTTCCACGTCCCTTAAAACATGGCTGATCATACATAGCGGGGTGGCGGGGTTAATTGCCACACCCGGTCGGGCACCCATATCCCTTATCCTTTGTAGCACCCTTTGAAGATGTACCGTGGATTCCTGATGTACGCATACTATATCCTTAGGCTGTGGGTCGAATATATCTATATAATTCTCCGGTTTTTCTATCATAAGATGGATGTCAATGGGTATATCGGTCATTTCCCGAACGGCCTTTAGAATATCAGGCCCCATGGTAAAGTTGGGAACAAAATGGCCGTCCATAATATCCATGTGCATATAGTCTACCCCCACCTTTTCCAGAAGCCTTATTTCTCTTTCCATGTGCTTAAAGTCAATACACATTAACGATGGTGATATCTTAGCCTTCATAACTGACCTCCCCCTTAACATAAATTACTGATTACCGTGGTCACGGGTTTACGATTACTCTCATGCCTTTCTTGGCCTCGGCCGTTTCAAAGGCCTCCAGGATATTATCCAAAGAGAAATTATGGGATATGAAACGTTTTGCATCTATTACACCGGCCGACAATAATTCCACCGCCTTACCATGGTGCCTGGGCATGGAGCCGTGGGCACCGTGAATAAATAATTCCTTATAGTGTACGATATTGGCATCTATCGTTATTGTGGAATTACCCTTGGGCAGACCACCAAAAAGGTTAACCCTGGCCCGGTTTTTTGCCATGGCGATAGCCTGCACCTGGGCTTGTGGTGATGGACAGGATGTAATAATAACATCTCCCCCCAACCCTTTTGTCTCTTCCAGTACCCTCTTTACCGGATCTTCTTCCATGGAACATATATACACATCCCCACCAAACCTTTTGGCCGCCTCCAACCGTGGCCGGGACCTTTGGACCACGATAACTTTTGACGCTCCCATCTTCCTTGCTACCTCTATTATCATGCATCCGATGGGCCCTGCTCCAATAATGACCACAGTATCACCGAACTGTATGTTAGACAGTTCCAGTGCATTTAACACACAGGCCAAGGGTTCGGCCAGGGCGGCCTCGTCATAGGACAGTGTATCAGGTATCACATGGATAGGCCCATAATTTACAGTGGTGGCGTTTAACGGAATATACTCGGCAAACCCTCCGGGAAATTGGTAACCTATGGCATAATTTATTTGGCAGTTATTCCCTATACCCGCCACACAAAAGGTGCACTCACCACAGGGTACATCGGCGCCGATAGCCACCCTGTCCCCCACTTTAAATTTAGTCACGTTTTTGCCTACTTCTACAACCTGGCCTGCAAGTTCGTGGCCTATTACAGCCGGGGGCTTAACCCTGTCGTTACCATGACGAAAAATCCGTATATCGGAACCGCAAATGGCGCAGGCCTTTACCCGCACTAAAATGCTGTTATCGTCTATCTTGGGGTCCGGTACTTCCTTTACCACCATTTTATTTAGCTCTTCCAATACCGCAGCCTTCACTATCTCAATCCTCCCATTTTTAATATTCAATCAAAGGTTATCATCACCTTATTATAAAACGCCTTTTTATCCTTCATCATGTTAAGGGTATCCCATACCTGGTCAATGGATATCCTGTGGGTTATAAGGGACCCAACCCTTAACTGACCGCTTTCCATGGCATTGATGGCCAGCTGCCAGTCATCCTTCGGGAAAGTGGCAAAACTGGAATTCCAAGTACCCTTTATGGTTATCTGCTTTCTTAACAGCTCCCAGTATCCCTTTTGGGACAGGTGTATATCCCCCGCGGGATTTCCCATAGCCACCAAACGTCCAAAGGGCCGGACAGAATAAAGGCATCTCTCAAGGGCGGCACCTACCCCCGTTCCCTCCACCGCCACATCCACGCCCCTTCCGTGGGTGATGGCGTTAATATACTCTACCGGATCCGTCTTGGAGCTATCTATCCCATGGCAAAAACCCTGCTTTTCTGCAAAGGCTATCTTTTGTTCGTCGATATCTATCATTATAACCTCATGGGCTCCCCATGCCCGGGCCCACTGTCCCAGTATCAGCCCAATGGGTCCTGCACCGAAAACAGCTACATAGTCCCCTATTTCTATGCCCACCTGCCTGAGGGCATGGACAGCCACCGCCGCCGGTTCTGCCATAGCAGCCTCCTCATAGGACAAGTTGTCCGGCACCAATACCGCGTTCCACACAGGCACGGCTATGTACTCGGCAAATCCGCCGTCACAGCGGGAGCCGAAATAGTTATAATCCTTGCATTGGGCATATTCACCAACCTGGCAGGCGCCGCACCGCCTGCAGGGGATTAAAGGAAAGACGGCTGCCTTTCTGCCCACAAGGGAAGGCTCAACGTCTTCGCCCCTTTCAACTATAACACCGGAAAACTCGTGACCCGGTATGGTGGGAAAATGATATGTGCCTTTGGTAAATACCCTTGGGATATCAGAGCCGCATATTCCGGAGGCTTTTATCTTTATGAGTACTTCTCCCCTGCCGGGGACCGAGTCCTTAACCTCCTCCAATCTAAGGTCTCCAATGCCGTGTAATACACAGGCCTTCATATCAATAACACCTCACTTTTTTACATAAGGTCTCCAGTATTCAACGGATGCCTTAAGGTCATCGATCACTCTAAAGTCAGTATCCCAATGTTCCCGGTGGCTTATCTCAAATAAAAGCAAAACATCCTGGGCCCCGGACTTGTCAAGGGCTTCCAGCACCCTTTCGGGATGTATTATACCCTGGGCATTATACTCATCGGTAAAGGGCCAGTGATTGCTTCTGTCCCTGACCGTTTGCTGCAGATGTATAACCGGGCAGTAGGCTCCCAGCCTTTCTATCCATAAATATGGATCCCTATAATCCGGATGGGGTGCATGGCCCACATCCAGACATATACGCAAGGGCACGCCGCAGTTTTTATTCACCCTTTCCATAAGGTCCAGAGCTTCTTCGATGGTGTAAGCCATCTCCCTGGGCACCGACATGGGCTCAAACAATAAATACTCAAATCCCAGGTCCTTAGCATAAAAAGATAATTCCTGCCAAGCCCTTATGCACTCTTCTATTAATTTTTTCCTCAATACTTCATTGTTATATGAAGCAAAGGTCAGAATACCAAAATGGCTGCCCCCGCTCTTGGCCCCCAACCGACTGGCTATATGGAAAAAGTCTTTAAACCATTTAAGCCAAATAGTTCTT
>JBMNSO010000143.1:0-4596 GCA_050945235.1 Mahellales bacterium | reverse complement strand
CATATGTATATAACCAGTTTTGCATTTTTTTTCATCACCGTTATATTAATCACGGCTATGTACATCCATCACAGCTACATATATCTATTACAGTTATAAATGATAAAAGCACCCTTAAGGGTGCTTTTATCATTTATTTATATTAATCTTATCCTTTATCTCTTATTTGTTGGTAGCCTTGCCTGCCAACTGTGATTCTGCCTGCTCAATCATCTTCCTTACCATATGACCGCCAACAGCACCACATTCCCTTGATGTCAGGTTGCCCCAGTATCCCTGGTCGGGCTGTATCCCTAGTTCGCTGGCTACTTCGTATTTGAACTGATCAAGGGCTTTTTCCGCGCCCTGTACTACTATCTGGTTTCTCCTATTTATGCTTCCCTTAGCCAAAACTTTCACCTCCCATATTGATTTCAATATTAATTTAACCATATCGAAATCAGTTTACACATGTAAATTATGTAAACAAAAACTCTAGTTTATGGAGATATACTGAAAATCTTGACCAAACATTTTTCTTACCTGTTTTATCATTAACTGCAATTTGTTGTCATCATATTTTTTCTTATCTTTTATAAGCATTTCTACCTCCCGTCTTATAACGGGGATATACTCCATATCCCGGGCCAGGTTGGCTATCCTCAAGCCGGGCAGTCCGTGCTGCCTTGTTCCCAAAAAATCACCGGGACCCCTGAGCTTTAAATCCATCTCTGAAATCTTGAACCCGTCACTATATCTTTCCAGAACTTTCAGCCGGCTGCCGGCCTCACCCGAGGCGGCATCGGATACCAGTATGCAGCTGGAGGCGTGACTGCCCCGGCCTATCCGTCCCCTCAGCTGGTGGAGCTGAGCCAGGCCGAACCTCTCGGCGTTAAACACCACCATCAGCGATGCATTGGGTACATTGACCCCCACCTCAATAACCGTTGTGGAGATCAATACCTTCAGTTTGTTATCCTTGAACCGGTCCATTATATCCTGTTTTTCGTTATTGCTTAGCCTGCCATGGAGCACCGCCGTTATACCGCTAAAGAAAGGGTCCTTTGTTAGCATGTCATACACATCGCTGACCGATAGGGCATCCACTTGCGATGAGGTCTCTATCAAGGGGCATACTATATATACCTGCCTACCCTGGGTTATCTCCCGTTTCATGAAACTCACCAGCCGGTCATAGTCGTTCATATCTATCACATAGGTTTTGATTTCCTTTCTGCCCGGCGGTAGCTGGTGTATGGTGGAGATATCGAGATCGCCGTGGAGTATAAAGGCCAAGGTCCGGGGTATGGGTGTTGCCGACATTACCAGCACATCGGGATTTTGGCCCTTGCCGGCAAATACTGCCCGCTGCCTGACACCAAACCTGTGCTGTTCGTCGGTGATTATCATGCCCAGACGATAAAACCGTACCCTGTCCTGGATAATGGCATGGGTACCCACCAGGATGTCTATTTCGCCACGGGCCAGTTTGTCCAGCAGCTCTTCCCTTTGGGCGGCCGTAAGGTTGCCGGTGAGCAGGCCGGTGTTTATTCCCATGCCATCCGTTATCCGGGTCACCGTCTCGTAATGTTGCCGGGCCAGTATTTCGGTGGGTGCCATCATGGCGCCCTGGTAGCCGTTATTTACCGCTATCAACAGGCAAAGTACGGCCACCACCGTCTTCCCCGAACCCACATCTCCTTGTATTAAACGGTTCATCGGGATGTCGGTCTTCATGTCTGCCCATATTTCCTTCATCACCTTCTTTTGGCCGTCGGTTAATTCAAAGGGCAGTTTCTTCAAGACCCCTGCCAGAAAGTCCCTGTCCAGCTTAAAGGCGATACCGCTGCCCGGCCTGCCACAGCTGCCCTTTATGAGGCTAAGGCCCAGCTGGAGTATAAACAGCTCGTCAAAAACCAGTCTTCTAAAGGCTGCCTCCCATGACCGGCGGTCGGAGGGTAAGTGGATCTGGCGAAGGGCAAAGGCCAAATCCGGCAGATGATGGCGCTTAAGCACCTCCGGCGGCATGAAATCTTGGATGTCGCCATGGTGCCTATCAAGTATTTCCTTTATAATGGCCGCAATTTTGGATGAGGTCAGGCCGCCGGTGGTGGGATAAACCGGTTCGATTGATCCTTGCATCCCTACATCATTACCCACCGCCTCATATTCGGGGCTGTTAATCTCAATACTGCCCCGGTTATAAACCGCCTTGCCGTAAAATCGGTACCATTTGCCAGGTATAAGTACCCGCTTTATATACGGCTGATTAAACCATACACAATAGGCGGTGGTGGTGCCATCGGTTACCGCCGCCTTTATGATCCTGTATGTCCTGCCGCCTTTATAATAGGTGCGCTCGCTAATTTCATCAAGCACTTTGGCAATAAAGGCCTGCTTTTTATCGTATTCAAGATCCGATAATTTTTTTATGGAGGACTTGTCCTTATAGTCCCTAGGAAAAAAATAGAGCATATCCTCTATAGTGGAAATGCCTATTGAATTTAAAATTTTTTGAGTTTTAGGGCCTACACCCTTTATTTTCTTTATGGAATCTTCAATCATAATTAGCACCTTGATCCGCCTTTTATAGAATCAACCTTAAAAATAGAATAAACCTTTAAAAGGTTTATTCTATGGAAAAGATGTAGTAGTATAAGGGCTGGCCTCCGAAATATACCTCCACATCGCAGTCCTTAAACCTTTGCTGTATCATATCGGACAATGCTTCGGTATCCTCCTGGGAGACATCCTGCCCGTAGTATATGGTTATAATCTCGTCATCGTCTTCTATCAGGTTTTCCAGCAGCTCTATGGCCACATCGCCCACATCCTTGCCCACGATCATTACCTTACTGTTAGACAGGCCCAGAATATCCCCTTCTTTAATATTGGTACCGTTAAAACTGGAATCCCTTATGGCATAGGTTACCTGCCCGGTCTTTATATCCTCGATGGCCGCCTTTGCCCTTTGTTCATTATCTTCTATGTCCAAATCCGGACTCATTGCAACCATGGCAGCAATACCCTGGGGTATGGACTTTGTAGGTATTACACGAACGTCCTTACCGGTGAGGTGGGTCGCCTGTTGGGCAGCAAGTATTACATTACCGTTATTGGGAAGCACAAATACGGTATTGGAGTTTATATCCTCAACGGCCTTGAGGATATCCTCGGTACTGGGATTCATGGTCTGGCCGCCTTCTATTACCTTGTCGCAACTAAGATCCTTAAAGATGTTCATCATCCCTTCGCCCATGGCCACCGCCACTACACCGTAAGGTTTGGCCTCCTCCGTTGCCGGTTGGACAGCCCCCGGTTGCTTATCATCAAGCGGTTCCTTTTCATCGTCCGTTTTTATCACCATGCTACTGTGCTGTTCCCTCATATTGTCTATCTTTATGGAGGATAAAACACCGAGTTTTATTGCTTCTTCCAGTACAACACCGGGGTTGTTGGTATGAACATGGACCTTGACCATATCCGGGTCGCCCACCACCAACATGGAATCGCCCATGGTACCGATTTTTTCTTTGAAGGCATCGATGTCTCCAAGGGTCATGCCTTCCTTGGTATCCGTTATTATGAACTCGGTACAATATGTAAATTTTATATCCCCCACCCTACCAAAATCCGCAGTGGCAGACCGTTCCGGCGTTTTTCCACCCTCGTCCGTCTTTATTTCCTTTGTTTCGTACAGAACATCGGTGTCAATGGCCATAATCATGCCCTCCAGTATATAGATAAGGCCCTTGCCCCCGGCATCCACCACCCCGGCCTCTTTTAGAACACTCAGCATCTCCGGTGTACGATCTAAGGCATCCTTCCCTGCATCTATCGTTTGCCGTAGTAGTACGGCTATATCCCTCTGCCCCTGGGACAGATAAACCGCCCGCTCAGCGCTCACCCTGGCTACCGTCAGCATGGTACCTTCCACCGGCTTTATCACCGCCTTATATGCGGTATCCACACCCTTTTTCAGGGCAGCAGCCAGTTGCACCGAATTAACCCGTTCATAGGACTTTAAACCCTTGGCAAAGCCCCTGAACAGCTGGGACAATATTACCCCCGAATTGCCCCGGGCGCCCCTTAAAGAGCCCCTGGTTAAAGCCTCGGCCACCGTTTCTAAGGTAACATCCTTCAGTTGTTCTATTTCCTTAATGGCAGCCATCATCGTCATGGACATATTAGTGCCGGTATCTCCATCAGGAACCGGAAATACATTGAGCGCATCTACGGCTGCCTTGTTTTTTTCCAAGTGCATGGCGCCATTTATCAATAGTTTTTTAAGCATGGCACCATCTATACTATTTACCATTACAAAATTACCCCCCTGTCCGGCAAGTCTATACCCGCACGCCTTCAACTTTGATATTTACATCCTTTACTACCATTCCTGAAAAATTTTCCACGTTATAGCGTATCCTATCCATAACGTTTTTGGCAACAGTGGGAATACTTACCCCGTACTCCACTATTATATATATATCAATATCCACTTCTTTACCCTTTGTATGTACCTTAACGCCCCTACTTAAGTTTTCCTTACCCAACAGCTCTATAATCCCGTCGGTTGCCCTTTTAGAGGCCATGCCTACAATACCGTAGCATTCCACC
>JBMNSO010000142.1:0-4694 GCA_050945235.1 Mahellales bacterium | reverse complement strand
GTGGGAAATAACCGTTTTTTAAAGGGATATCAACTGTATAGGTAGTAAAAGTTTGAATAATGTTACAATAATTAACAAATAATAGGTTCCAGGAGGGAGATTATTGGCAAATTCCAGAGAACTGGCTTTGTTAGCGGCAAAAATCCTGCATAATAAAAAAGCCGATGACATAATAGTATTGGATGTTGCAGCCTTGACCATTATTTCGGATTACTTTGTAATCTGTAGCGGTAAATCCTTTATTCAGGTAAAGGCATTACAAAACGAACTGGAGTATAGATTACAACAACATGGCTATACCTTACTTGGGAAAGAGGGTCATAATGAAGGCCATTGGATAGTGATGGACTATGGTAATGTTGTTATCCATATATTCCACCAGGAGGATCGGCGGTTTTATGATTTAGAACGGTTGTGGACGGGAGCCCAAAGTATCAATATTGACATGTAATTTATAATGAAATATAATATTAAAAGACCGTGCCATAGGACGTTTGGAGGATAATAATTTGTCCGGTGGGCATGATGGGATAATTGCTTACCTCTCGTCCCTAAAGTGAAGGGATGAGAGGTTTTTAAAATAAATCCCTTTGTATTGTCTGCCGGTTGGCAGTAAATAAGGAGGATATTTATGAACTATGATTTTAAGCATATAGAGAAAAAATTTCAGCAGCAGTGGGAAAGTGACAGCAAATATAAAGTTGAAGAGGATGCCGGCAAAAAAAAGTATTATATGCTGGAAATGTTCCCCTACCCTTCAGGGAAGCTACATATGGGCCATGTAAGGAACTATTCCATTGGAGATGTGATTTCTAGATTTAAGACAATGAATCAATACAATGTTCTTCATCCCATGGGATGGGATGCCTTTGGCCTGCCGGCGGAAAATGCCGCTATAAAGAATAATATTCATCCCAATATATGGACTTGGGATAATATAGAGAATATGAGGAAGCAGTTAAAGGGCTTAGGTTTAAGCTATGATTGGAGCAGGGAAGTGGCAACCTGTCATCCCGATTATTATAAATGGACCCAGTGGCTGTTTTTGCAATTGTTTAAAAAGGGTTTGGCCTATAAAAAGAAATCTGCTGTGAATTGGTGTCCGTCCTGTAAAACAGTATTGGCCAACGAACAGGTGGTAAATGGCTTATGCGAACGCTGCAGTACGCAGGTGGGTAAGAAAGAATTGGAACAATGGTTTTTCAAAATTACCGATTATGCCGAAAGGCTGCTTAAGGATATAGAAAAACTTGAAGGCTGGCCTGAAAAAGTAAAGACAATGCAGAAGAACTGGATAGGTAAAAGCCAAGGTGCCCTTATATCCTTCAAGGTGGAGGAAACGGATGATCAAATTGATGTATTTACCACTAGACCCGACACCATTTTTGGCGTTTCATATATGACCTTAGCCCCGGAGCATCCATTAGTCCTTAAACTCGTGGAAGGTACTGAATATGAGCAGGAAGTTAAGGATTTTATTGATAAAGTTCGAATTTTGAATGAGACAGTGCGGACTTCTGACGATTACGAAAAGGAAGGGGTATTTATAGGCAAATATGTAGTGAACCCGGTAAACGGTGAAAAAGTTCCTATATATATAGCTAACTATGTTTTAATGGAATATGGTACCGGTGCTGTTATGGGTGTACCCGCCCATGACCAACGGGATTTCGAGTTTGCTACCAAGTATGAATTGCCTATTTTGCCTGTAATTAAACCTGTAGATGGTGATTTGGACATGGAACATATGGACCAGGCCTTCACCGAAGAGGGAATTATGATCAATTCCGGACAGTTTAACGGATTAAGCAATAAAGAAGGGATAAAAAAGGTAACTGAGTTTCTGAAAAAAAATAAACTAGGCCAGGCAAAGGTTACATATAGGCTTAGGGATTGGTTGATTTCCAGGCAAAGGTACTGGGGGGTGCCAATACCGATTGTATATTGTGGGAAGTGTGGTGCAGTAGCGGTGCCGGATGACCAGTTACCGGTTATGCTGCCTACGGATGTAAAGTTTACAGGTACCGGTGAATCGCCTTTGACCACTTCAGAGGAGTTTCTTAATACTACCTGTCCCAAGTGTGGAAGTCGGGCCCGTAGGGAGGTGGATACCATGGACACCTTCGTATGCTCATCATGGTATTTCTTTAGGTATACCGATGCTAATAATGAGCTTGAGCCCTTTAATATAGATAATGTAAGATACTGGATGCCGGTGGATCAGTATGTGGGCGGAGTTGAACATGCAATACTGCACCTGTTATATTCCAGGTTTATTACCAAGGTAATGTTTGATCTGAACTATAGCAGCGTGGATGAACCCTTTGTCAATCTTTTGACCCAGGGCATGGTTTTAAAGGATGGTTCGAAGATGTCCAAATCCAAGGGCAATGTTGTAAGCCCTGAGGATATTATAAGCCGATATGGTGCTGATACAGCCAGGTTGTTCATTCTATTCGCATCACCTCCGGAAAAGGACCTTGAATGGAGCGATAAAGGAGTGGAAGGCTGTTTCAGGTTCCTAAACAGGGTATGGCGTTTGGTGGCTGCATATCCAGGTTTGGCTGAGAAGCGGTTGAGTCCTTGTAATCCAGATGAATTTAACCTTGAGGATAAAAAACTATCCTATGCTATTAATTGGGCTATAAAAAAAGTGACAAGTGATATTGAAGACAGGTTTAATTTTAACACAGCCATTAGCGGTATAATGGAACTGGTTAATGAACTATACCATTACAGGGAAAAGGTGGACCAGGACAAACAAAAGGAAGGTCTTATCCTTCAGGGGGTTACTACCTTATTGCTTTTGCTGGCGCCCTTCGCACCCCATATAACAGAAGAACTGTGGCAGTTAATAGGCAGACAGGGGAGCATACATGACCAAAATTGGCCTGTTCACGACGAAACTGCGCTGATTAAGGAAGAAGTTGAAATGGTAGTCCAGGTAAACGGCAAAATTAAGGATAAAATTATTGTGGATATGGATGCCCCCAAGGAGCAAGTGGAAGAGCAGGTATTGAATTTACCCAAGATAAAGTCCTTGGTACAAGGAAAGAGCATAGTTAAGTTGGTGCTAATACCTAATAAACTGGTTAATATAGTTGTAAAGTAACTGAATAACGACGGACAATTGGTAGGTGCTATTGCACAACAACCAATGTAAAAAATTTGGCCTATAGTTAAGGGAGCTTTTCTATAATCTAGAAAGCTCCCCCTTTTTAATAACCAAAGTTATCTTTTATAATGCCTGTAAAAACTTGAACCATAAAACCTTTTCTGTCTTCTTTTTTTTCTTATGATCGCCTTTATTATTCTTAACAGCAGGTATAATAATAAGAGTATGGCTAGCACCTTTACCCACAATGGCAGTTCCTTCTTAGGTTTAATCAGATTAACAATGTTTTTTTCGGCTACATTCCTGTTGGCGACCAAGTCAATTGACATCAGTTCCTTACCGTTAATATGGTAACTTATCCTGCCCAAGGGTTGACCCTTGCTTATTGGAGCGGTTATTTGTTCATCAATGGTTATTTCTTTGGTAATCAAGGGAACTTCATCCTTGGCAAATACATTGCTATATTCATCAGAACTGACCAATACTAAGGGCATATCTTCCTCTTCTACTGCAACGTTTTTCACTTCGACTTGGGTGATATCCTGGCCCTTATCAATGAGATTCACTTCAATATAATTAAAAAAGCCGTACTCGAACAATGCCCTTGTATTAGGATATATGGTATGCTGTTTATTGTTCAATACAACGGCTAAAAGTTCAAAACCGTCTTTGTTGGCCGAGGATACCAGGGCATTACCTGCTTGGGATGTATAACCTGTCTTGATACCGGTGGCGTACTCGTAATAATATTTGCTTGATTGATGGAGCATTTTGTTGCTGTTATGCCATTTCCTCTCCTCCTCTTGTTTATTTGTTGGGGGAAGAGAGTAATAGGAAGTACCAACTATTTCTTTGAATTTCGGCAGATTCAACATAGCGTACCTGGCGATTATTGCCATGTCATAGGCAGTGGTATAGTGATTATCATCATGCAGTCCATGGGGATTTGCAAAGTTTGAGTTTATTGCCCCTATTTCCTTTGCCTTTTCATTCATTAATCTGACAAATTCATCAATCGATCCTGATATATGTTCGGCGATGGCCACGGCCGCATCATTGCCTGAAGGCAACATTAGTCCGTATAGCAATTGCTCCAAAGTAAGGACTTCCCCTTCGTTGAGCCATATTATACTGGTTCCCCTGCCCACCTGGGTTACCGGCGAACTGGTGGCTGTGACCCTGTCGGCTAGGTTACCCCTTTCCAATGCAATAATGGCAGTTAGAATTTTGGTGGTACTGGCTGGATACAGCCTTTTATGTGCATCCTTTTCGAATAGTATATTTCCATGCTTCATATCCATCAAAATAGCGGCACCATCGGTTATAACCGGCGGATTTGCCTGTGTTTCGGTCTCATCTTCGGCATATACCCAACACGGTACAGAAAGAATGCATAATAACAGTACAAGTATTATCGCTTTTTTCATTCTTCAGCCCCCATATGTAGCATTTCATACTTTTATAGTATAACAAATTAATAGTGTTCTTTACAGAGGTTAATTATGTTATATAGTTAAAAAAAAAGAGGGAAATTTAGATAAATGAAGAATTATATGTGTATAATATCTATGTATCAGGG
>JBMNSO010000141.1:0-4731 GCA_050945235.1 Mahellales bacterium | reverse complement strand
TTCCTGTAATGTTGTCTTTAATGCTATAGTAACATGATAGTCCCAGCTTTTGCCAAAAATAGCCACAACCGGGGTTTCAGCTCCCAGCAAAGCTTTAATATTGTTGTCATCCTCTGCCTTACACCCTGCTCTCCTGGTGGAGCCAAAAGCAGAGATCTTGGCCTGTTTTAAGTCCAGTTCCTGCACCCTTTTAAAATACTCCATATCTTTGGGGTTGGACCCCGGCCAGCCCCCTTCGATATATTGAACCCCGAGTTCATCAATTTTACTGGTGATCTTCAACTTATCCTCAACTGTAAGGCTGATGCCTTCAGCCTGAGTTCCATCTCTCAGGGTTGTGTCATATATGTATACTAAATCCCCAACACTTTTCATCCTTTCTGAATGTATTCTGCCACCAGATCGCCCATCTGGGCAGTAGTAACCTCTTTCCCACCGGAATGCATAAGATCCGGTGTGCGGTAGCCTTCTTCTAATACTGATTGAACCGCTGCCTCCACAGCCCGGGCCTCCTCCTGCATATTAAAGGTCAGGTCCAACATAAGTGCTGCTGACAGAATGGTAGCCAGAGGGTTTGCCTTCTGCTGCCCTGCTATATCAGGGGCAGAACCATGTGCAGGCTCATAGAGGGCAACATCCCCACCGATGCTTGCAGAGGCGAGCATTCCAATGGATCCAGTTAAAACACTGGCTTCATCGGTCAGGATATCTCCAAAGGTATTTTCGGTCACAATAACATCAAACTGGGATGGTCTGCGCACCAGCTGCATAGAGCAGTTATCCACATACAGGTGATCCAGTTCCACATCCGGGTATTCACTCCCCAATTCGGTCATAACCTCTCTCCAGAGGCGGCCGGTAGCCAGGACATTGGCCTTATCAACAGATGTAAGTTTCCTCCTCCTTTTCCTTGCCAATTCAAAGGCAAGGCGCCCGATACGGATGATTTCCTCGGTGCGATAAATCAGGGTGTCTACAGCCTGCTCCTCACCATCTACTTCCTCCCTCTTTTTGGGGCCAAAGTAAAGCCCACCGGTTAATTCCCTCACAACTACCAGGTCAAGCCCCTGGACTACTTCAGGTTTCAGGGGTGAGGCAGCAATCAGATCAGGGAAGAGAACAGCCGGTCTAATGTTGGCATACAGCCCCAACTTTTTGCGCAGAGGGAGCAATGCCCCCATTTCGGGACGAAGATGCACAGGGAGTTGATCCCATTTGGGTCCCCCAATAGCTCCCAAAATAATGGCATCACTCTCTTTGCAGAGTTTCAAGGTGCTGTCTGGCAGGGGATCACCGCAGTCATCGTATGCCGCTCCACCGATAAGGGCTTCTTGAAACTGAAAACTCCTCTCAAAACGCTTCTCTACAGCTTTAAGTACTTTCACAGCTTCTGGCATGATCTCTTGTCCGATTCCATCTCCAGGTAATAGTAAAACTCTAGGCACGATCCTTCATCCTTTCTTGAACATACTTGATCAGACCACCCTGTTCTATGATCCCCTGCATAAATGGGGGAAATGGTGCGGCCTGGTACTCTCCACCACTGGTCAAATTTTTGATTACACCTTTGGTCAAATCTACCTCTACCTGATCACCCTCCATAAGAGCTTCGGCTGCCTGCGGGCACTCCAGAATAGGAAGGCCGATATTCACCGCGTTGCGGTAAAAGATGCGGGCAAAGGTGGAGGCGATGATACACGATACCCCTGCAGCTTTGATAGCGATCGGTGCATGCTCCCGGGATGAACCACAGCCGAAGTTCTTCCCTGCCACTATCACAGCACCGGGCTGCACTCTACCTGCAAAGGTGGGATCCGCGTCCTCCATACAGTGGGCAGCCAGTTCCGCAGGATCCGATGTATTTAAATAGCGAGCAGGTATGATCTGATCAGTATCGATATCCTCACCAAATTTATAAACATTTCCTTTAATCTGCATTACCCATCACCTCCTCGGGATGAGTGATCATCCCGGTTACTGTTGATGCCGCGGCAACAGCAGGCCCAGACAGATAAACCTCACTCTCCGGATGCCCCATGCGCCCAACAAAATTGCGGTTTGTAGTGGAAAGAGCCTTCTCCCCTTTGGCCAGGATGCCCATATGGCCGCCCAGACAGGGACCGCAGGTAGGTGTGCTGACCAACGCGCCTGCTTCCACAAAAGCTTCCAAAAGCCCTTCCCGCAGTGCCTGCAGGTAAATCTCCTGTGTTCCCGGAATAATAATTACCCGTAGTCCGGGGTGCACTTTTCTTCCTTTAAGAATGCTGGCGGCAATACGCAGATCCTCAATGCGCCCATTGGTACAGGAACCGATGACCACTTGATCCAGCTGGATCCCCTGTGCTTCACTTACCGGCCGGGAGTTTTCCGGGAGGTGGGGGAAAGCTACCTGTGGCTCGATCTCGCTCACATCATACTCCCTAACCTCAACATAAACAGCATCTGGATCACTGAAATAAAACTGATAAGGCCTTTTTGCCCTTTTCTCCACATAGGCTTTTGTTTTTTCATCTGGAGGTATGATCCCATTTTTAGCCCCTGCTTCAATAGCCATATTGCACATGGTCAGCCTTCCCTCTACAGACAGATCACTGATGGCCTCCCCTGTTAATTCCATGGTTCTGTAAAGTGCCCCATCTACCCCAATATCACCGATGGTGTGGAGGATGAGGTCCTTCCCCCCCACCCAGGGGCGCATTTTACCATGATAAACAAACTTCATGCTTTCCGGTACTTTAAACCAGCACTCTCCTGTAGCCATCCCCGCGGCCAGATCTGTGCTGCCTACACCTGTGGCAAAAGCACCCAGAGCGCCATAGGTACAGGTGTGGGAATCAGCTCCAATAATCATATCCCCTGGGAGCACAAGCCCCTGTTCAGGCAGCAGACAGTGCTCGATCCCCATTTTACCCACTTCAAAGTAATTGGTAATACCAAAGCTTTTGGCAAATTCCCTGACACATAATGCCTGCTCCGCTGATTTAATATCTTTATTGGGTGTAAAGTGATCAGGCACCAGAACAACCCGCTCTGTATCAAAAACATGATCAAGGCCTAGTTTGGAAAATTCCTTTATTGCCACAGGTGCGGTGACATCATTAGCCAGGGCCAGGTCAAGCCGGCAGTTGATCAACTCTCCGGGAACAACCTGGTCCTTCCCGGCATGGGCCGCCATAATTTTTTCTGTAATGGTCATACTCATAGAACATCTTCTCCTACTTGTTGGATTACTATATTGACTGCATTCAAATATGCCTTAACACTTGCCTCTACCACATCTGTGCTGACACCCCGCCCAATAAAATACTTATCTTCATACCTTACCCGTACTGTAACTTCACCAAGAGCATCTTTACCCCCGGTGATAGCACTCAGGTTATATTCATCCAGTGCTATGTGATGCCCTCCCAATATTTTATCAATGGCGTGGAAAGCCGCGTCCACCGGACCATCCCCACATGCAGCCTCTTTTAAGGTACGGCCATTCCTTTTGAGGCCCACTGTCGCTGTGGGAATAGTATTTGTTCCACTGGAAAACTGCAGATAGGATAACTGATAAAGATCCCCTGAGATGCGGATCTCGTTTTTTACCAGGGCCTCTATATCGAGATCAGTGACCTCCTTTTTGCGGTCAGCGATCTCCTTGAAACGGGCAAAAGCTTTATCCAGTTCCTCTTCTTTGAGGGGGTAGCCCAACTCTGCCAACCGCTCTCTCAGGGCATGGCGCCCGGAGTGTTTGCCTAAAACGATGCTGTCTTTAGAGACACCGATCAGTTCCGGATTCATGATCTCATAAGTTGTGCGTTCCTTTAATACACCATCCTGGTGGATCCCGGATTCATGAAGAAAGGCGTTTTTTCCTACGATTGCTTTATTGGGCTGCACCTGAACTCCTACCAGGGAACTGACCATTCTGCTGGTCCTGTAGATCTCCTGATACTTGATCCCGGTCTTGCGGTGATAAAACCCCTGTTTGGTGTAAAGAGCCATCACAATCTCTTCTAGAGCAGCATTGCCGGCCCTCTCACCCAAACCGTTGACAGCAACCTCCACCTGATTAGCTCCCGCCTGAATAGCTGCCAGTGAATTAGACACCGCCAGACCAAGATCATTGTGGCAGTGAACACTTAAAACAACCTGGTCTATTTTTTTAACCCGCTGACGGATCGCTGCAATAAAATCAGCAAACTCCCCGGGAACAGCATAACCCACAGTATCAGGTATATTGATTACTGCCGCACCTGCCTCAATGGCTGCCTCAATCACTTCACACAGGAAATCAAGATCGCTGCGAGAAGCATCCTCAGCAGAGAACTCCACATCAGCTGTGTATTGTTTGGCATGCTTTACTGCTGCTGCTGCCAATCTCAATACCTCTTCCCTGCTCTTTTGCAGTTTATATGTGAGATGAATATCTGAAGTAGCGATAAATGTATGAATGCGCCTGCGTTCTGCCGCTTCTAAGGCTTCTGCTGCCCTGTCTATATCATTTTTATTAGCTCTGGCCAATGCACAGATAACCGGCCCCTTGATCTCCTGAGCGATACCCTGCACAGCTTTAAAATCACCGGGAGATGCAACAGGAAACCCCGCCTCAATCACATAAACATTGAGTCTGGCCAGCTGTCTGGCTATGCCCAGTTTTTCCTCGGTATTTAAATTTACTCCGGGGGTCTGTTCGCCATCCCGGAGTGTAGTATCAAAGATGTATACTCTCTCTTCCATGCCATC
>JBMNSO010000140.1:0-4738 GCA_050945235.1 Mahellales bacterium | reverse complement strand
GCAGGAGCCCCCACCTAAACCGTTTCCAGACGGAGGGTATGGAGGATCTTAAGATCTGCCGACAGGCTATGGAGCTTACCAATACCTGGCACTTAAGGGACAGGCCCATTACCCAGTTAAGCGGGGGCGAATGCCAGCGGGTGATAGTCGCCCGGGCCCTGGCACAACAGCCCAAACTACTGTTGCTGGACGAACCCACCTCCCACCTGGACATCCAGCACCAGGTGGAGCTGCTGTCCCTGCTTCGAGACCTTAACAAAACCACCGGCCTTAGCGTACTGACAGTGCTCCACGATATAAATCTGGCTGCTCTGTTCAGTGATTATCTGTTGGTGATGGAACAGGGGAAAATTGTGGCCCGGGGCAGCAGCAGCGAAATAATAACGCCCGGGTTGATAAAGGAGGTATACGGCCTGGATGTAATTGTAAATAAAAGCCCGGTGGATAACAGCCCATATATCATACCCATAACCGTTGGGAAACGGGTAAAAAGGGCTGATGCGGACATCGCCGTACATGTTATCTGCGGCGGCGGTACCGGCGGGTACTTAATGGAACAACTGAAGGACAGCGGGTTTAAAGTAACCGCCGGGGTGGTGAATATAGGCGACAGCGACTGGGAAGCGGCAAAGATCTACGATATACCCGTGGCCGAGGAAAAGCCCTTCAGTGCCATTTCGGATGCCGCCCACCGGGCCAACCTGCAGCTCATAAAACAGGCGGATGTTGTTATCCTGGCCGATATTTCCATAGGCACCGGAAATCTAAAAAACGTTGAGGTGCTCCAGGATGCTATAAAATGGGGCAAAGGGCTTATCATAATCGAAGGCCGGGGCATGGACCACCGGGACTTCACCGGCGGCCGGGCCCGGGAGCTGATGGAAAGGGCTGTAGGTGACAGGGTGGCCAGGGTAAAGACAATAGAGGAGGCCTGGCGGCTGCTCCAGACCGAAGAAGTATATAAAAACAGCAAGAATCGGGGTAATTGATATGGGAAGGATAATATTTATAACCGGCGGTGCCCGAAGCGGCAAGAGCCGGTGGGCGGAAGAATTGGCCCGTAAGATGGGCGGTGATATCGGGTATGTGGCCACCGCCATCGCCTTTGATGACGAGATGAAGGACAGGATAGCAAAACATAGGCAGGACCGGCCCCCGGGCTGGAGGACCTGGGAGACATACAAAGACGTATATAAGATATACGACCAATTTGAGGGCCAACGGGGTATACTCATAGACTGCATTACCATAATGGTGTCCAACCTGCTTTTGGACATGGAGGCGACGGACGACGGTACCATGGCCTGGGTGGACAGGGCCGAGGCCTGTATAACCGACCAGGTGCAGGCCTTAATAAAGGCTGCCAAGGCGGCGGATGTTACCACCATTATGGTTTCCAACGAAGTGGGTCTGGGTCTGGTGCCCGATAACAGGCTGGGCAGAGTCTTCAGGGACATTGCCGGGCGGGTTAATCAAATAATAGCCGCCGCAGCCGATGACGTATATTTTGTGGTTTCGGGCATACCCATGAAAATAAAATGATTGGGGGCAGAAAATGTGCTGACTTTGGTAAAAAGGTGTCTGTTGATGGTCCAACTGATGACCAGGATACCCATACCCGTAAGCTTTGATATAAAGGAGGACGATTTTTCCCGGGGTATAGTGTTTTTCCCGGTGGTGGGGCTGACGGTAGGCGCTGTAGCCGCCCTGGCCTATTGGGTGGTGGACGGGCTGTTTCTGTCCGTTCCCATAGCCGTTATAGCGGCGCTGATAGCCCAAGCATTGGTCACCGGTGCCATGCACCTGGACGGTCTGGGCGATACCTTCGACGGCCTGTTTTGCAACAAGGACAGGGACACCATGCTGCAGGTGATGAAGGACAGCAGGCTAGGCAGCAACGGCCTGCTGGCCATAGTATTCGCCCTGCTTTTAAAGCTGTTTATGTTATGGGAACTGGGGCCGGGAAGCCTTCCGGTAGTACTCATTACCATGACCATGGCAGGCAGATGGGGCATCATAACCGCCTGCTGTACCTTCACCGGGGTAAAGGGAAGGAAAAGAGGCCTGGGTGATCTGTGCCTGGAGGGCACCGGCACCGCCCAGCTTGTATGGGGCGGGCTGTTGACGCTGATTCTCATGGCCTTGTTCTTAAAAGCCCTGGCCGTGGTAATTGTGATGATTATACTGGTATTTGCCCTGTTGGCGGCCAAGCTGATAGAAAGGCGCCTGGGCGGCATGACCGGCGATACCCTGGGCGCCGTTAACGAGATATGCGAGATAGTCTTCTTGTTTACCTTATTGGGAGTGAGGCGGTTTTGGTGGATTTGATTTTAATACGCCATGGCATTACCGTTAATAACCTAAAGGGCGTGTACTACGGCTTGACGGATATCGATCTTGCACCGGAGGGACAAAGACAGGCCCAAAGGCTGGCACGGCTACTCAAGGACGAGGATATAACAGTAATTTACTCCAGCCCCCTTACCCGGTCCTACAATACAGCCCGGATAATAAACCAATACCACCGTTTAACGGTAAATACCAGTGAGCTGATAAGGGAGATGGACTTTGGGCAGTGGGAGGGCCTGTCATATAAGGATGTGGGGGAAAGATGGCCCAAAGAGTACAAACAATGGTGTGATGACTGGATACATACACCACCCCCGGGGGGCAAGGCCGCCATTGAGATGTATCAAGATATCAAAGCCTTTTTAGGCAAGGTCACAAGGTGTTGTACCGGTACGGTGGCGGTGGTTACCCATCATGGATGTATACGGATGATGATAGCTCAGCTGCTGGGCCTTACCATTGACCAGAGCTGGAGGTTTAAGGTCTCCCCCGGCTCCCTTTCCCGGGTACAGTGGATGGGCGGCTATGGAGTGCTTACCGCCCTCAATTTGACATAATAATTGTAGATTGCTGTAAATTAGGGTAAAATATTCTTCACTTTTAATTGATAAAGTCGATAAATATGGTATAATATACATATTGTAATGCAAGGCAATACAATACATATTGTCGCATAAGATTGTCAATATATAAGTTTTCCATCCGATATGTCGAATATGGGAGGAGATCATTTGGAACTTAAGGAATATTTATTCATTATAAGGAAAAGATTTTGGATTATTATCGTATTTGTCGTTATTGCGGTACTCATCAGCGGATTAGTCAGCGCCATTGTATTGGACAAGGTATATGAAGCCCATACCACCCTGATGGTGGTCAAGGAAAAATCCGACCAGTCGTCTTTAGAGTACAATGATATCCTACTCAATCAAAGGCTTGTTAAAACCTATAGCGAAGTAGCAAAAAGCAACAGGGTGTTGTCCCGGGTGGATGAAGAACTGGGACTTAATATACCCATCAGCCGCCTGGCAGCCCTTATCAGCGTCGAGTCGGTGGCCGATACAGAGGTCATTAAAATATCCACAGAACATACTCAGCCCCAATTGGCAGCGGATATCACCAACAGGGTGGCGGAGGTGTTCATGGAAGAGATTGTAAAGCTGATGAAGATAGAAAACGTACAGGTGATAGACAAGGCACAGGTACCGGTTTCTCCCGTAAAGCCCAGGACAACGCTGAATATTGCCATAGCCTTTGTAGTGGCGGTAATGGCCGGCCTTGGACTGATATTTCTTTTAGAATACTTGGATAATACGATAAAAACACCAGAGGATGTTGAAAGACATCTCGGCCTTCCCACCCTTGGCAGCATCCCTTTGATGGACGAATAGAGGAGAGGATTTATGGCAAAGAATCAACCACTGATAAGCAAGGTCAACCCAAAATCGCCCTTTGCAGAGGCCTACAGGACCCTTAGGACTAATATACAGTTTGCCAACCCTGATAAGGACATAAAGACTATTATGGTGACCAGTGCCGGACCGGGTGAGGGGAAAAGTACCACCGTATGCAACCTGGCCCTGGCCATTGCCCAGTCTGAGAAAAAGGTGTTGGTAATAGACGCCGATCTTAGAAGGTCTAATATCCATAAGATATTCGGTCTGCCCAATTTGGACGGACTGACCACACTGCTGACCGAGGATATTAATATTAATGCGGCGGTATCCTTTATAGATGTTCCTAACCTATATGTATTAACCAGTGGCCCAAAACCGCCCAATCCGTCGGAGCTTTTGGGCTCGAAAAGGATGGAGGCCCTCCTTACAAAGGTAAAGGATGAGTTTGACATTATATTGATAGACGCGCCGCCCATACTGCCGGTGGCCGATGCCTCCGTATTGGGAACCATTGTGGACGGCAGCATTATGCTGATAAATTACGGTCAGGTGGATTTTGACCTGGCTGCCAAAGCAAAGGAGCAGTTGGAAAAGGTTAATGCCAGAATAATGGGCGTTATCATTAACAATATACCAAACAATGGAGATTCCTATTATTATTACTACTACTATTCCTATTATGACGACGACAAAGGCAAACAGAGGAAAAAATCCTATCGCCATCGCCGCAAAAGGAAGTCGAGTTACTATAATGCATAAGGTGCGGACAATAAATGTATGATATTCATTCCCATATACTATGGGGCATTGATGACGACGGACCCCAGACGATGGACCAATCCCTTCACCTGGCCGAAATTGCGGCGGGGGAGGGGATTAGGGCCATGGTGGCTACCCCCCATTTTATGGTGGATTTAATGGAGTTTAACATTGAAGATATTGAAAAACGGGCACAGGACTTTATGGCAGAATTACACCGGCGGGGAATACAG
>JBMNSO010000139.1:0-4744 GCA_050945235.1 Mahellales bacterium | reverse complement strand
CTGTGAAATGTTTTCAGTTCTTCTATCCCTATAGTGATGAGGATTAGACAGAAGGTTACCCTGCTTGTCCAAAATGCCAAAGTCTACCCCCCAGGTATCTATGCCAATAGAACTTATGGCAATAGAGGCTGTCTGCGCCTTAATAATAGAATTTTTTAGTTCCTGAAAAAGAGACAGTATATTCCAGTATAAGTTAGATGCTACCGAAACCGGCTGGTTGGGGAATCTATGTATCTCCTCCAGTGTTAATTTTTGACCATCAAACCTACCGACAATACCCCGTCCGTTGCTGGCACCATAGTCCATACCCAAAACATTTATGGTCGTCACAATAAACACCATCCTTTTATTGATCGAAAGGTTAACTTCAGGGCGGGTTTTATATCCCGCCTTGAAGTTTTCTTGTGCTTTTAGATATCCTTATTTACCCAACATTATTGCCTTTCTTATCATGCCAACGGCCTCTGCTGCATCGCCTGTGGATATAATCCGTTTAATCTCATCCTTTCCGATACCGTCTATCAGTTTTTTCATGGCCTTTATCCATTCAAAGGATTGCTCGGCGGCCTTTATACCGTCTTCCCTGTAGGGGAATATATCAAGTGTATAATAATCGTCGTACCCTATTTCATCCAGCCAGTACATGAACTCCAACAAAACCGGAATGTTGACGGAAGCAAATATCATATCATCATCCCACGAACGGTAGTTATCATTAAGATGAATATAAAATAGTTTATCCTTGTAATTGCTTATGAGAGCGGCTGCTTCCGCTGGGTTTTCCAGGGCTGCAATGGAATGGCCTACATCCAATAATATACCCACGTTATCCATATTAACTTCATTCATAAGCAATATGGCCTTTGCAGCGCTATTTACATAGCAGTGGGTTCTAGGTTCCTTTAATTTATATTCTATGCATACCTTAACGTCCTTCCTATGTTTTGCGCATTCCCTGGTGCATTCTATAATATTGTTCCAATCCTGTACATAATCGGCCTGAAAGGAATAGTCAAATCCGTCCTGGCCCAGCCATACATCCACCTTATCGCATCCTATGTCAGCCGCCATGTCCATTACCTTTTTTACTTCCTTGACCGCATCCTCCCTGACTTTTTTATTCTTGGAACAAAAGGCACCCTTTCCCCATTTTGCCTGGGTCCATAAATCAGGAACCATCATACATACTTCCAGATCATATTTTTTCAAGGTCTCCTTTATATAATCGAAGTTATCATCGTTTAAATGCCAATTGCCTACCAGCTCTACTCCCTTTAAATCTTTAACTCGGGATGCTCTTTCAAACATCTCATCCAGGGTCCTCTTGGGACCGTACCCGGAATTACAATACCTATCGCAGCATGAATCAAAGGTGGGCAGGCATGCCCCAAACTTTAGCTGTTTCACTTAGATACACCCCTTGCATAATATATTTTGGGCTTTTTATAGAATAACAACAGTAGCACTTCATTGTTGTCTTATTATTCATTATTTGCCGTTTATTACCCTCTCCAGCTTGTCATAGAAATACAGGAAATTATCGAAGGGAACATCTGGGGGCACCCCATGGTCCAGCCATGGTATGTATCCTCCCCTGTCCAGTATCGGGGCCACCCTGTAAATCTCCTCATCAATTTCCTTTTTGGACTTGGCCAGCACCCTCTTATCCAAGCCGCCTATCATAATAAGATCATTCCCATATTCCTTCCTAACCTTCACAACATCCATACCACACTGTACTTCAAAGGGCAGTATGCCATTTACCCCAGCCTCTAGCCAGAGGGGTATTAGTTTAGTTATGTCCCCGTCACTATCCACCACAATGATGTCTATGCCCTTGCTTCTTAAAAATTCTGTCACCCTTTTATACCTGGGTACCATAAACTTTTTAAACATTTCCGGAGAAAGCAGGGGACCGTTTTTAAAGGCCATATCTTCCCAGAATACAAAGAAATCAAATTGTACGTCCTCAAGTATCCTATCGAGGATTTCGATCATTAAATCGGCACGGTCGTCCATTATTTCTTCGATAAAGGCAGGATCGTCGTAGAAGGTATATAATAGATTTTCAAGACCGAAAAGGTTTCTCAAGGGTCCAAAGAAGCCGCCTTCTCTATCGGCCCACATCCTTAAGGGCACCTTACTGTACTTCCATATCTTGCATTTATCCGCCCAATTCTTTGGGAACCGTTCCTCAAAATTCAAGGTCAGCCTATGCTTAACCGCCTTATAATCTTCCCTGGTCTTTATTGGGAATTCAAGAAACTGGGGCATGGAGGTTTCATGGTTCTCCTTTAACTCCTTCATAATTATGCCTTCATGATTCCTATAAACTATAAAGCGATCATTTTCCTCTATTACCTTGTATTCAAACCCAGGGCAAAAGCCATAGTAAATACCAATCTCGTCAAATCTGTCACAGCCAAGGTAGTCAAATAGACTCAGTGTCTCATCACTGTGTTCGCCCGCAAGGTCCACTCCAAAATCCGTTAAGCCTTCGTTTTTCCATCTTTTCAAGGTAGTATCCCAAATTGAAAGGGGTGGCCATAGGGGTACCCTATCCACTGGTTTAAATCTACAGGTATTTAAGAATCGTTCTCTTTCATTCAAGGGGTTTCACCTTCCTTATTAGTATTAGTACACTCCGTATTCAAACAGTGCTTCCAACATTGCTAGGTAGTTTTTAACCGGTATCCCATCCATTATGCTGTGGTTGGTAGATAGTATATACCTTCCACCTACCATCAGTTTCTCCAGATGCTCCTTAACTTCCTTTTTAACCTCTTCCTCGGTACCAAAGGCTAAGGGTCCCGCTATGTCAATATTGCCACTGATGGTTAGTCTGTCACCGTATTTTTCCTTAATAGAGAAGATATCCATGGAATATGGTTCTATGGGATTCAGGGCATCTATGCCCATTTCCATAATAATATCGTCCATAATATTAGTTAAATTGCCACAAGAATGGAACATTATGGGCACTCCTGCCTCCTTGGCAGGCTTTATGAGCTTTTTATATTTAGGCAGCCATATTTCCTTAAACAGTTTCGGATCGATAAAGGTACCAGGCTTATATGCTATATCGTCACCCAGGAATAGGAAGGTAAGACCAGAGTCTAAAGCCATATCTATAATCTTTAAATAGTAGTCAACACAGGTATCCAAAAGGGCCTCTACCAATTCCCTGTCGGTGTATACCATTAGGAAAAAATCACTGAACCCGCTCAAGAATTGATAACAGGTTTGGAATACGCACCCGGTCAACATAAAAAACCCCACGTTAGTACCTTCCAAGGCTTTCTTGTACTCATCGAAGTATTCCTTGCGGGGAGCATAGTCCAGTTCCCAGTTGGGTTTTATAGCCTTTTCAAACTCCTCCCAGTTTTTTATGCGGCCATCGGTTATAAGATGGAGATCGCCCTTTTCGTCTTTATATTTTAGGGGAGTCCACAGGGCTTCAAAACCTATAACATCCTGGCCCACCCGGTTGCATACCTCTATGTAATCATAGGGGTTCATGGGCGGCGCAAAATAGGCAGTATCCGACATGCCTCTGGAAGCCGCTAAAGTAGAACCGGCATCTTTACCTAAAATAGCCTTTACGATTTCCGGTTCCATACAAACCTCAAAATTGGGCACCCTATCCGGAATCTCGCCTTTCATTGCAGCCACTATACGCTCTTTATCTGGTTTCCTTAAGCTGCTTTTATCCATAATTTTCACTCCTCTATTAATAATAATTATATAAACACCATGCATCTTTGATTAATGGTACTTATATTCCTTTTATAGACCTTCACTTAGGAAAATGGAGGGTTTTGTTTTATCTGTGGATCTTCTTACAATAAGACTCCCGTCCAGTAATATTTGTCTGTTGTCCATCTTTGGATTGTTAATTTTCTCGATCAATAAGCCTGCTGCTATCTGCCCTATTTTTTTCATGGGTTGACCTATTGTTGTAAGGGATGGTTCTATTATTGTACATAGGGGCATATTATCAAAACCTATAACACTTACTTCCTCAGGAATGGCTATACCCGCTTGCTTTAAATATTTAATGATGCCAATGGCCATTAAATCTGTAGCCGCCATTATGGCATCCGGAGGCTCACTAAGGCTCATCATATACCGTGCACCGTCAAAGCCGCTTTTCATGGAAAAATCGCCTTCATATACCAGGCTTGGGTCAAACTCTATGCTGCAATCTTCCAACGCCTTCCTATAGCCCTGGTACCTTTCCCGTGCCGCCCTGTATCCTGCTTTAATATAACCGATCCTTGTTCTTTTTGCTTCGTTGACCAGATATTTAACCGCTTCCCTTGTGGCTTTAAAACCATCAGTTCGTACGCAGGGTACTTCATCCTCACCCACTACATTGTCCATAAAAACCACCGGAATCTGTTTGGATATATCCTTCAAAAAATTTATGTTTTCTTTCCGGCCGGAGTAGGTGTAGTATATAATACCTTCTATCTGTCTCTTAATTATTTCTTTTATATAGTGCAGCTCCCTTTCTGGATCGGAGCCGGTGTTAAATACTACGCATAAATAACCCTGTTGTCTGGCGGTTTCTTCTATGGATTCATACATCTTTGTGTATCCCGGATTTGAATAATCGGGTACTATTACAGCTATTAGCTTTGTTTTTTGGGTCCTCATGCCCTGGGCAAAGTAATTGGGAGTGTAGTTGAGTTCCTTCATGGCTTCCTCGACTCTCAACCTAGTTTCTATATTCACAGGTCCT
>JBMNSO010000138.1:0-4753 GCA_050945235.1 Mahellales bacterium | reverse complement strand
GGCCTCTTGAACCACCACTATTCTGTTGGTCTTTTCCAATGATTTGATAATGGTGTCATAGTCCAAAGGAAGAATAGACCTGATGTCAATCACTTCGCACTTCACACCTTCTTCTTCCTCCAGCTGATCGGCAGCTTCCTGAGCCTTGATTGCCATCATCGAATATGCCACAATCGTTACGTCACTGCCTTCCCGACGTATTGCCGCTTTACCAAAGGGTATCGTATAATCCCCGTCGGGCACTTCGCCTTTCATCTGGTAGGACCTCTTATGTTCAAAAAAGATCACCGGATTATCGTCCCGGATTGCAGTCTTTAGCATACCCTTTGCGTCATAAGGTGTTATAGGCGCTACCACCTTCAGGCCCGGTATATGGTTAAACCAGTTTTCCAGGGACTGGGAATGCTGGGCTGCATTACCGCCGCCTGCGCCAAAAGGCGCCCTAATCACCAGCGGCATATTAACCTTACCGCCGAACATATAACGCATCTTGGCAGCCATGTTTACAATCTGGTCGGTTGCCAGAGTAATCCAGTCAGAATACAGAATTTCTACAATAGGTCTCAGGCCGGTTGCCGCAGCACCTATACCAGCGCCTGTAAAGCCAGGCTCGGAGATAGGTGTATCTATAACCCTTTTGGGCCCGAATTCCTTAAGTAAATCCTTGGTCACCCCAAAGGGATTACCTCTTATAGCAACATCGCAGCCCATTATTATTACCCTATTGTCCCTTCTCATCTCCTCACGCATAGCATCGTTTAATGCTTCTCTAACGGTCTTTACGGTCATATGAATCCCCCTATACCCATTATTTAATTATCTCGCCATTGGCATATAAATCGTCATATAGCGTATCCACTGGGGGTTCGGTACATTCCTTTGATGCATATTCTATTGCACCGGCCACCTGGCCCTTTGCACTCTCTTCGATCTTCACCAATTCTTGTTCATTGGCGATACCCCTTTGGATAAAATACTCCTTCATACGCTTGATGGGACAAAGCTGCCAATATTGGTTAACCTCATTCATATCCCTATACCACTGGTCATCGGCCACGAAATGCCCCAACAGTCTTAAAAACCTCGCTTCAATAAGTGTGGGCCCATTCCCTGCCCTGGCCCTGTCGGCAGCTTCCTTTACCGCCTTATATACATCGAATACATTAAAACCGTCCACCAATACCCCGGGTATGCCGTAGCCAATAGCCCTTTTATACAGATCGGTCTCCCGCGAAACCCATCCAAGCTGTGTACCTATTGCCATCTGGTTGTTTTCTATCAAGAATATGACAGGCAAATTCCACGCGGCAGCCATATTCACCGTTTCATGCCATACACCCTGGTTGGTACCACCGTCGCCGTGGAAACACACAGCCACCCTGCCGTTGTTCAGCCGGTCGGCGGACAATGCAGCCCCCAGGGCGATGGGCATACCACTTCCCACTATCCCTGTTGCCCCCAGCATACCAATACTTACATCGGCGATATGCATGGAACCGCCCTTGCCCTTGTTCAAGCCTTCATATTTGCCGAAGAGTTCTGCCATCATTTTCTTGACATCGGCCCCCTTGGCTATGGTATGACCATGGCCCCTATGGGTACTGGTTATGTAATCATCCCTGTTTATAGCAAAGCAACCACCAACGGCTATGGCCTCAGCTCCCACATAGGAATGGGCAAGACCGTAAATCTTGTTTTCCATCCATAATTCCCTTACCTTGGTGTCAAATTCCCTGATAACGTTCATGGTATAATACATCTTCTTTTGTTGTTCAATGTTTAAATCTTCAGGCGGTTCTAATTCTTTATAACAGCCGAATTTTTCTTTTATTTTGGTTAATTCATCACTACTCATAATATAATCTCTCCTTTTAACGCGCCTAGGTAGAATACTGTGTCCGTCTACCGGTTTTTTCTTACCTCAACATTGGATAGTTTCTCATAGAACTGTATGAGGCCACCATGGTCGTTTTTGGCCTTACCGTCTACCTTTAGGGCCTGCATGATCTCCATTACTTGACTTGTGAGGGGAACGGGCACACCCACTTCATGGGCAGTGTCCAAGGCATTCATTAAATCCTTTATATGTAGCTCTATCCTAAACCCAGGTTTAAAGTTACCTTCCAAAACCATGGGCATTTTGGCATCCAAAACCGTACTGCCGGCCAAGCCGCCCCGGATGGCATCGTATACCTTTTGGGGATCCACACCGGCCTTGGCAGCCAGCACCATGGCCTCGGACATCGCTGCAATATTTAGGGCTACTATCACCTGATTAGCCAGTTTAGTAACATTACCGCTCCCCACATCACCTACCAGCACAGCAGAAGCACCCATAACCAACAGGATATCCTTTACTTGGTTGAAGGCCTTTTCACAACCGCCTACCATTATTGCCAATGTCCCGTCAATTGCCTTGGGTTCACCACCGCTTACCGGTGCATCCAATAACACAGCGCCCCTTTCCTTCAACTTCAGGCTTATCTCTTTGGATACCAAAGGAGAGATTGAGCTCATATCTATTATTATTTGGCCTTCCTTAACCCCTTCGATTACCCCATTTTCACCGAGGACAACCTCCTTTACATGGGGTGAATTGGGCAGCATTGTAATTATCACATCGGTCCTTTGGGCAACATCCTTGGCACAGGTACCTTCCTGGGCCCCTGCCGCCACTACTTCCTTAACGGGGTCCTTGTTTATGTCATGAACAACTAAATCATAACCCGCCTTAATTAGATTTTTGGCCATTGGCTTGCCCATGATACCCAAGCCAATAAAACCTATCTTCCTTTTATCCATGCTATCTTACCTCCATTTTTATATTTTTTTAAATCTAAATTATTACGCTATTGTTAAATAAACGGTGGATAAGGGGTTAGCCAGTCACCGTCTACCGTACCGGAAATATTTAATCTAACATAATGCCTTTAATTGGTGCATCGTTACGTGAATAATTCTATACATTAATTAGAAAACCCTGCCAATATTTATTGGCTTCGGCTAACAAGTTTATAGGTGAAAAGTTTCCTTATTCGTATATGCAATATCGTCGTTTAATTGTAATTGTACATCGGGACAGAAAAATAGTATTTATCCTTCGTTCATTTTGTTTTGTATTATATTCACATTTCAATTAACGTACTTTTACAATGGAATTGGTTAGACCCTAAATAATCATACGCAATAGTCGTATTATAGATACAAATAAAAGGGTTTTGATCAATAAAAAAACCGTTTATTCAACGGTTTTTTTATTTTCCTGCTTTTTAAATCCACATCCAGGACACTATTAAGACTGAATTGGTAGATCCAGTACAGGTTTGTCGAAACGGTCTCGAAGCATATCAGCCAGCCATTTATGGCAGGTAAATATAAACACCTGTCTTTGAGCCTGTACCTTCTCCAGTACCTTCAGTCCGTTGTTTAACCTGTTTTCGTCCCAGTTGACGAATACTTCGTCAATGGACAGCGGCAGCCTCTCACGGCCTTCGTCCAAATGATCCATCAACGACAGCCTAAGGGATAAATATATTTGATCCAGTGTACCCCTGCTGAGGGGATGGGAAGCCGGTACGGGATAGGGATCATCCAAAACCTTAGTCATTAGCAGGGGTTCCTTATCCTGCTCTTCAAAAAACAGAGTGTCATACCGTCCCCCGGTTATCAAAGACAGATACTCCCCGGCCCTTTTGAGCACATCGGGTTGATGCCGTTCCCTGAACTGGCGTTCGGATGTTATTATAATATTTTTTAGCAGTTCCAGCCTGTCCCTTTTACGCAGTATCCTATCTAATTGTTCCTGTAGGACCTCTAGCAACCCGTCTACCTCATCTAGGGTTTGATTGCTGTTTAAGTTGGTTATATCATTGTTAAGCCGCGCTTCATGGCTTTGCAACTCCCCAAGCTTGTCCGTCAGTTCTGCTTCCCGGTCCTGTGCCTTTACGATTTCTTCGTCGGAGAATATCCATTGATCATCCGATGGTGTATCCTTTATCTCCTTTATTATATCCTCCAGGTCCGGGTATTCCCTCTCCAAGTCTTCCTGAATCTTTTGATACTGCTGGTAGTCCCGCTTTTTCCTTTGGGCCAGTTCCAGTCCCTTATCCAAATCCCCGTCGCCTATGGTTAACAAAGGCATGTGCAATTCATGCCGCTTACTTTTTATGGCTTCTATCTCGCTCTCCACCCTTTTCAGTTCTTCCCTTTGGACTGCCAGTTCCCGGGCTGCCCCCTGGCTAACCTTGATACTGTCCTCCAGGGCCCTTAACCGCTCATCTAACTCCATAATCCTTTGTTCGGCCATCTGGAGATGGTCATCCATACTCTGTCCGCACAACCTTTCCACCTGCCGGATTCTTTTGTGATAACAGTCACTTATACTGCGGTATTCCCGCAACAGGTCGGCCCTTTTCTCCAGCAGCTGCTGTATATTAACTATTCCGGTATACAATATTTCGTCGGGGTTATCCAAAAGGGCAGGTACAATAGGAATGCCCTTTAACAGATCCAATACCTCCTGACGTTGCCGCTTTAATGCATCCGACGCAGCCTGGAGCTGTCTTTGAATATTTTCCCTTATGTCTCTGCTCCTTTGACCATGGACCTTATTAGCCTGCTTTATCCTGTACCACGACCACAGATGAGCTGTAGATAGGGCAAGGCCTATTCCGGCAAACAGCTTCAACAAATCCTGGTTAATGAAATAACCCGCAGCCAAAAGGCCTCCGCTTAAAAGCAGTAATACCAGGGA
>JBMNSO010000137.1:0-4778 GCA_050945235.1 Mahellales bacterium | reverse complement strand
CGATAAATCTTGGCCATTTAATGTTTTTTATGGGTTCTCTGCGCATGAATATGTTTTCGGCTACTGTAAGATCGGGGAAAAGGTTTGTTTCCTGATGAATCATGGATATGCCCAGGTCATGGGCCTGTTTTGGGTTGCCAATAAATACCCTTTGTCCGTCTAATAGTATTTGACCATCATCCAGTGTATATACCCCAGCAAGCAACTTCATTAAAGTAGATTTACCGGCCCCATTTTCACCAACCAGGGCATGGACTTCGCCCCTGTATAAGTCAAAATCTACATGTTCCAATACTTTATTACCGCTGAAGTATTTTATGATCCCCCTCATCTCTAATATACAGCTCAAGTTACATCCCTCACTTTAAACCCCATTCTACTATTTTTGGGAAAAGGCATCTATTCAAATTCATAGGTTGTATAGAGCTTAATAGCATGTTCAAAGAAATATTTTTTAAACTCAGGAGCCACTTGTTTATTGGTAACCACTTTTTGGGCCATGGTTAAGTCACCCAATCTGGCGAAGGCTGTTCGATCAAATTTGGTATAATCTGCAACAATAATTATTTCCTTTGATATCTTACTAACCTCTCTAAGAAGCATTGCCTGCTCGTAATTATTTACAGTATATCCTGAGGTTGTGCTTACTCCCTTAACACCTATGATTGCCTTATCTATATATATACCCTTTAACACCTGTTGCGAAAAGTGGCCCACCAGTACTGAAGTAGAGTGTATAAGGTCTCCTCCTGTTACGATCACCTTAATGCCTGGACAATCCTTAAGTTCCATAGCAATCAACATATCATTGGTAATCACGGTTAATCTACGCTTTTTTATATTTTTGGCAACTTCCAAGCAGGTGGTACCCGGTCCAATAAAAACCGCCTCACCATTATCAACCATCTGGCAAGCAATGGTTGCTATC
Organism: Mahellales bacterium; assembly: GCA_050945235.1. Lineage (GTDB taxonomy): Bacteria > Bacillota > Clostridia > DUOD01 > DUOD01 > DUOD01. Next base: position 3,850 of record JBMNSO010000137.1, on the reverse strand, counting down.
AACTTTTTATCTTCTTTTAGCTCATCCTCCGATTCTTCCACAATAGTCTGCCTTTGAAATCTCTCCTCATTTAAAATAGCACCACCATAGGTTTTTATAATAAAACCTTCCCGTTCCAGTTTGTCCAGGTCCCTTCGGATTGTAACCTCAGATACCGAAAACATTTCGCTTAAGTTGGAAACATCCACATGCTTTTCCTTGAGGAGTTGCTCTTTAATCTTTTGCTGTCTTTCTATAGCAAACATAGTACTATCCCTTCAGTAATTAATAGAATAAAGTTTATCTTAATTTTACCATATTTTTTAAGACTTGTACGTTTGGTTTTGAAATAATCACAATAGTATATATGTTATTTCTCATATCAATACAAATATGAATAAATCTATCATAGCAAGGGCAGCCTCCACCAAAGCCTGAGTCAACAGAAAGCCTGCCATGGAAGGCAGAATTTATCATCCTTTTCCACCCTTGCTCCACATTAGCGGCAAAACATGGATAGGATGTTCATTGTATCCCCCTTATGGGTGATAATCGACAAATGTGGAAATATAACATACCATACCAGAGGATAACATGGATTGCCACGGCTATTTTAGCTACAGCTTTGTTTATAACTACTTGAGACTTGTGAGGACATATTACCATTTTTGATAATATAATGGTGCCATGGTAGAATGATAAACATACTTATGCCCGATATTAAACGTCAAGTATAATTATTGTAACTTTTTCACTTATATTTTCACAGAATATTATTAATCCCTCCAATATTTGTAGGTATATTTTTGATTTTTTATAAGGGGTAGAATATAAATGATAAAAATGGAAAATGTGAGCAAGCAATATCCTACTATGGACAGGCCAGCGGTCTCCGAATTATCCATAGAGGTTAAGGAAGGAGAAATCTGTGTTTTCGTGGGGCCGTCAGGCTGTGGAAAGACCACCACACTTAAAATGATCAACAGAATAATAGAACCCACTTCCGGAAATATCTTCATAAACGGTAAAAACGTTTTGGATCAGGACCCCGATAAACTGCGTCAGCACATTGGTTATGTCATTCAAAGAATAGGTCTGTTTCCCCATATAAATGTATATGAAAACATCGCAACTGTGCCAAGGTTGTTAGGATGGGATGAAGATATCATAGCTAAGAGGGTTGATGAACTTCTAACCCTTGTGGGTTTGGACCCTGACGAAAATAGGAAAAAGTTCCCCAAAGAACTATCGGGAGGGCAAATGCAAAGGGTGGGTGTAGCAAGGGCCATGGCGGCCAATCCTCCGGTTATGTTAATGGATGAGCCCTTTGGAGCAGTGGATCCCATAATCAGAACCCAGCTGCAAAACGAATTTTTAAGACTTCAAAATAAGGTGAAAAAGACAATATGCTTTGTCACCCACGATATAGACGAAGCAATAAAAATGGGAGATAAGATAGCAATAATGTATAAAGGCCAACTTGTTCAATACGATACACCAGAAAATATATTATTTGCACCCAAAAACGAATTCGTCGAGCAATTTGTAGGTTCGGACAGGTCCCTTAAAGTACTTAACCTGCTTAAGGTTCACACCGTATTAAAAAAGCCCAAAAGCGTCACGCCGGACACACAGCTGAATGTAGTCAGAAAAATGTTGGAACAATCCACCGGCGACAGGATCATCGTGAAAAACAACGATGGTTATCCCAGGGGCCTTATTACAAAAAAGGACATTAAAAATGCCGACAGTGCAAGGGGCTGGAACATGTTTATAAAGCCCATTCCGGTTACACTACCGGAGCAGGCCAGTTTAAGGGATGCATTATCCGAAATGCTGCATTACAATGTAAGCGCTATACCCATCAATGATAAGGATGGCAGATTAAAGGGCATTGTCTATCTCAGCGACATACGTTCATATATAGGTGAAGCATACCAGGAGTATGAGCAGGAAGAAAACGGGGTGAAATAGTTGTCTGTTATTAGGTATTTTGTTAATAATATGGACAAGATTCTCACATATACAATGGAACATTTAGTTCTTATAATAATTGCCATTGTCATATCACTATTAATCTGGATATCGGTAGGCATAGCAATACGCAATAATGGAAAACTGGCAAAGGGTTTTTTAGGTATAGGCAGCTTCATAATGGCGGTACCTAGTGTAGCACTATATGGCATACTAATTACCATTCCGGCCTTTGGTTTAAACAGAAGAAGTGCGGTATTGGCGTTGGTTTTATATTCAATGCTGCCTATCTTAAGAAATGTATATATCGCATTAAATGAAGTGGACTCCACAATACTCGAAGCTGCAAAGGGAATGGGTATGCCCAAAAGAAAGATATTGTTCAAAGTACAGCTTCCTCTGGCTGCCCCGGTAATACTGGCCGGTATCAGGGTGGCCTTGGTAATGATGGTAGGTATTGCAACACTGGCGGTATATATAGGCGAAAGAAATTTGGGAATGCTGATTGAGCAGGGCATTAAAAGGACCCATATGGATATGATTATTGTAGGTGCTGTAATGGTATCCATTTTTTCCATTCTAATAGACTATGGCATTGGAAAGCTTGAAAAGCACTTAATTTCACCTGGTTTACTCGACCAGAAAAATGTTCAACTTAAAGGGAAGGAAGTAGAATAATGGATTGGCAGGAAGTATTGAATATATTATCAGAAAGAGGAATAACACTATTGCAACAGCACTTGAGTCTGGTAGGCATTTCCCTTACAGCTGCTATAGTAATAGCCTTCCCTGTAGGTATTCTTATTACGCGGCCGCCCTTTAATAAATGGTCAACCCAAGTACTGTCGATCTTAAATACCGCTCAAGGCCTGCCCAGTCTTGCCATAGTTGCTGTGTTCCTGCCTATTATGGGCATTGGCCGGGTTCCGGCCATGGTTGCCATAACCTTATACGGTCTACTGCCCATAGCAAGAAACACAATTGCGGGAATTCAATCAGTAGATGCTAATATTCTGGAAGCGGCTAAGGGAATGGGGATGCCCGCCAAAAAAATCCTATATAAAATTGAGATACCCCTGGCTTTACCTGTAATATTTGCAGGTATACAGACAGCAGCAGTTTTAACGGTAGGGACAGCTACCTTGGCCCACTTAGTAGGAGGAGGGGGCTTAGGCAGATTGATTTTTTCGGGGATATCTATGTTTAAACCGGAACTTACCATAGCCGGGTCATTGATAGCGGCAGCCATAGCCATCATTTTGGATCAGTCAATAGGCTTTATTCATAGGCTTATGTCTGCCAAGTATTGTAGATACTAATGATAAAATAAAAGGAGAGATTGAATGTTAACCAAAAAGACTAAAAGAGTCGGAAGTTTGTTAATCTGTATAGCAATGATAATTTCCCTGGCATTTACAATAACTGCCTGTGGGAGCAATAATGACGATAACCCAGCCATTAAAGTTACTTGCAAACCATGGACCGAACAATTGATATTAGGTAATATGCTCATGTCTTTATTGGAGGAAAACGGATATCCGGTTGAAGATAGATTAGGATTGGGAGAAGACCCTGTAATAAGACCGGCACTTCATTCAGGAGAAGTGGATGTGTATTGGGAATATACCGGTACCACCCTTATTACACTAATGGAGCATGATGTGGTAACCGATCCACAAGAAGCATATAATCTGGTTAAGGAATGGGACGAAACCAATAATGAGGTTACCTGGTTAAAATATGCAACTGCCAATAATACTTATACTTTAATGATGAGACAGGCACAAGCCAAGGAGTTAGGTATAGAAAGTATATCCGATTTAGCATCTTATATAAAGGAAAACCCCAACGAAATTACTTTAGGTACCAATAACGAATTTTACGAACGGGCAGATGG
>JBMNSO010000136.1:0-4782 GCA_050945235.1 Mahellales bacterium | reverse complement strand
ATACCTGCTAAAGGAATTCGAGTCGGATACGTCTAAGATATGGGATTCCAATATTTTCGGAAAATCCCTCCATGAGCTGGTGAAGGAAGGATTGTCCAATAAACTGCATCGAATGCCGGAAGATGCACAGATTAAGTTGCAGGAAACCCTCCAAAGGATTATAAACGAAGGCAGCGGCGGTTTAATCTGTATAATACTATAAAACCGCTTAATACTATGATTGATGGAAAAAGAACGAGGCTGTCCCAAGGGGCAGCCTATATTATGTTGATTTATTAAGCGAAATTCCTTTACAAAGCTTTTTTTTTATGCTAAAATATACTCTGTCGTCGGGGCGTGGCTCAGTTTGGCTAGAGCACTAGACTGGGGGTCTAGGGGTCGCAGGTTCAAATCCTGTCGCTCCGACCATTGAACTCTGTAACCCTTGATATCACTGGGTTCGCGGCGTTTCACAAAGTCTAAAAAAGCAAAATCATCAAAAACAGTCCACAAGACTTTTTGCAAAAATTCACCTAATCTTGTGGAAGGGATTTGATGATTTAATAGGAGATTGCCAAAAAAGAATTCAAGTGTTTCATGGATTTGAAACAGTTGATTTTTTTATTTTTCAAGCTTATATTCAGAGCTTTTCAGTATATACCTCTTAGCCTTACATACTATAACTCAGTGAACTGTATAACTCAGTGAATTTTGCTAAAAATTGAAAATATATTTAAAGAAATGATATACTATCAATAAATGTAGGAAGGTCAATAATAACTATGGCAATTGTATTCGACCCGCCTTTAAGAAAGGGTATACTTATCAAAAGACAGAATAGGTTTGTGGCCCAGGTGATGATAGACGACCGCAAGTACCTGGCCCATGTGCCCAATACCGGGAGGATGAAGGAGTTTATGGTACCTGGGGCGGATGTTTGGCTAAGGCCTGCAACAACCCCCGGCCGTAAAACACCCTACGACCTGTTGTTAGTGAGGCAGGGGGATACCATGGTCTACATAGATTCCCACAGTACCAATAAAATTATATATGACGCCATTACCATGGGCCACCTGGCCGAATATTTCCCCAGTGTTGAGGAGATAAAAAGAGAAGTGGTGTATAGAAATAGCCGCCTGGACATGGCATTTTTCGACGGTTATTATCACCACCTCATAGAAGTCAAATGCGTAACCCTGGTAAAACAAGGCCGGGCCATGTTCCCCGATGCTCCCACCCAGCGCGGGGCCAAACATGTTATGGAACTTACCCAGGCGGTTAAAGAGGGCTATAAATCATGGCTGATTTTTGTAGTACAAAGGCAGGATGGTACCTCCTTTTCCCCCAACTATACAATGGACCCGTCCTTCTCCACGGCTGTTAAAGAAGGGGCCGACCAGGGTCTTAACCTCCTTGCCCTTAACTGTGTGGTTGATACCCGCACTGTGAGGTTGTATAATGCCATAGATATATTTTTATAGTCATATATACCCTTATTATAAAAACCTGTCGGGAGTTTGTCATTATATGTTATAATAGGGTGGAAAGTACAAAACTATCAGGGGGTTATCGAATATGAATCTATCCAATAATTACAATGAAGTTAACAACACGTGGGAAGTAAAGCTCAGCGGTGAAGTGGATATATATAACTCTCCTAATTTTAAGCACCAAATGACAATGTTGATAGAACAAAAAAACGGGAATATCATCCTGGATTGTACAGATCTTACCTATATAGACAGTACCGGACTAGGTGTGCTAATAAGTATTCTGAAACGGGTCAGGGAGTACGGCGGCAGAATATACATAACCAATCTAAAGCCGTATATAAAAAAGATATTCGTAATAACAGAGCTGGACAAAGTATTTAGTATTGAGGAATAAACAGATGCTGGAGGAGAGCATGGAAAGAAAACGGGACAAATCCGAGGAAATAGAAAAGATAACCATGGAACTGCCTGTAAAGCCTGATTATGTAATGGTTGTACGGCTGACCACCGCCGCTATAATGACCAGGGCAGGTTTTAATGTGGACGACACCGAGGATCTGAAGATGGCGATAGCGGAGGCCTATACCTCCATCATTAGGTTATACGGCCAAGGCGAGGGCCACTGCTGTGTCATAGAGTATCAGTTTAAAAAGGGATGGGCCAAGATATCAATAGGGTTGAAGGATGGTATACCCATGGCCCGGTCCGATGGCAGGGTTGTGGATCAGGGCAGGGAAGTAACCCAGAAAGATGAGCTAAGCAGTTTTATCATACATTCAATAATGGATGATGTTCATATATCCAGGCAAAACGGGGCCGTGGTGGGTATGACCATGGTCAAAGGATCAAGGGATATGGGCTATGAAACCGAGTAAACATGATATCGAGAAACCCTATGAAAACTATGATGACGAGATGTTGTTCCGGTACTATAACGATACAAAGGATTTGAGCGTTAGAAACTATCTGGCGGAGAAATATCTCTTCATTCCAAAGATAATAGCCAAAAAGTTTTTAAACAGGGGCGTAGAATACGACGATATCTTCCAAGTTGCCAGCCTGGCCTTAATAAGGGCTATTGACAGATACGACATAAACAAGGGATACAAGTTTTCCAGCTATGCAACACCCACAATAGTGGGCGAAGTCAAAAACTACTTCAGGGATAAGAGCAAAATTATAAGACTGCCCAGAAGTAACAGTGAATTGTTGAAAAAGATCGGCCATGCCAGACACCAACTAACCCAGCAATTGGGTAGGATACCCTCAGCAAAGGAAATCGGGGATAGGATAGGCCTTGACGAGGAAAGGGTGATAGAATTAATGGAAAGCGGGCTTTCTATACAGGCCGATTCACTGGATCGGGTGGTAGGGAACGGGGGCGGCGATAAGGAATTATCGGAAACAATAGGCCAAGAGGAAAGCTACTTTACCCGAATAGAGAATAGAGATTTCTTAATAAAATGCATAAACAGCTTCAACCCGCTGGAAAAAAGGGTTATCAAGGAACGGTTTTTTGAGGAAAAGACCCAAAGGGAGGTGGCGGAGGGTATCGGGGTATCCCAGATGTATATATCACGGATGGAGAGGAAGCTGCTAGAAAAATTCCGGCATGTTTTAAGGAATATGTAAGTGATGAATTCCATTTTCTTGTTTAATCCCGCGATGACAGTTTAATAATATATTATAGTAATGGTATAGTGGTTATGTCATAATTGGAGGTTAAGCATGTGAAAGCCGGAAGTTTTTCTATTTCTATAGTATCAGATATATCCATGGTAAGGGATACGGTAAGGGAGATCTTAGATTTTATAAGGAACAGGGTATGCCTTAGGGAAGATATGGAGTACGATATAAAACTCATATTAAACGAACTGCTGCTAAATGCCATCGTCCATGGCAATCGTCATAACCGTGATAAAAGTGTGGATATTAAAGTTGATATATTGAAGGATGGGAAAATGCAGCTGGCGGTTAATGACCAGGGGGAAGGCTTTGATTACCCATCTTATCGGCAACGGTACCCTATATTGAACCCGGAGCGGGAATGCGGCAGGGGTTTGAATATAATCCATCGATTGTCGGATGAGGTGAGGTTCAATAAAAAAGGGAACGAAGTAGTGGTGATAAAGATCCTGGATGATCAAAAGGCTTAAAATTATTGGGGGGCTATATTTGAAGGGTGGCAAATATATTTTAATATTGATCTTAAAGATTATTGCGGCTGTTATACTGACAATAATACTGGTGCTGACAAACCTGGAACTAATCGTTTCTAATATGGAATACTTCGACATACAGTATCAAAGATATGATGTATATAACAACCTTTCTATAGACAAAGGGCAACTGCTCGACGGGACCCGTCACCTAATAGACTATTTAAAGGGTAGGGAGGATAATTTAGATATACCGGTGACCCTTGGGGGCGATACCGTTAATCTTTTCAATGCAAAAGAGATTGCTCACCTTGAGGATGTACGGGTATTGTTTGAACAGGGATACAGGCTAAGGCTTTGGTCGGTATTAGTACTAGCCATATTTTTGGTAATAATCTATAGACTAACGAGAAGGGGCAGGGTGTCCTTTCTGAAAAGTATCAGGCATATGAGCCTTTATCCCTTCGTTTTGATAGGTTTGCTGGCATTGGCCTTTATTACGGATTTTAATCGCTACTTTACATATTTCCACTTAATCTTTTTTACCAACGATCTGTGGATGCTAAATCCCAAGACCGATAGGTTGATAGTTATGTATCCCGAAGGTTTTTTTATGGATACTGCCCTACTGATACTGGGCCTGTTCGTAATCGAAATGGCGGTGATATTTACGGTTTCGTCTATACTCATGAAACATAAGCATGGCACAGGCAAATAAGGGAAGAATTTAAAAATCCTTCTTTTTATGGAAGGATTTTTAAATTCTATGTCTAATAGTTAACCTTACAGAGTTATTAATATAACAGGGCTCAGGGGAGATATCCGTGAAAGAATGGTTTTTCAAAGGCGCCAAGGGTAGGTTGGCCGTTAAAGGGATAGTATGGTTATTGATGTTTCTATTTGTATTAACAGTGCCGGCCTGCAGCCAGGGTAAGTATGCAAATGCCATCTTAGGATCCGTGGAACATGAAGAACAATTTCATGGAATAATAATTAGAAATGAAAGGGTGTGCCTTTCGCCGGCAAGTGGCAGGGTATTATACCATAAGGGTGAGGAGCAGAGGGTAAAAAAGGACGGCAAAATAATCACCATAATTACCCAACAGCAGGATGACCGGTTTTATGAAGAATTAAAAAAGGTTACGCAGGAA
>JBMNSO010000135.1:0-4926 GCA_050945235.1 Mahellales bacterium | reverse complement strand
CGTGGATAAATAAAGCAGAAAAAATAACCTAATCACTCATCTGAGCTATTATAATAACGGCTCCTTAATTTTTTCAATATTTCACCCTTTAGATATATAAAAAAGATCTTAATACATCAATGGTTATTGCATTTTTATGCACTGTTATGTATAATTATAACTATTATACGTCTCAGTGCATATAATTTATCTATGAAATCGAATAGGAGGATAAAATGCTTAAAGTATGTGTTATAGGCGGTACCGGCTATGCAGGCATTGAATTAATACGACTTCTGAATGCCCATCCACAGGTGGAGCTGTATCATCTGGTATCCAATAGCATGGCGGGCAAAAACCTATCAGAAGTGTATCCAAATTTCAAGGAGTGTCTAAAGGCGTCATATGAGCAACTTAATATGGACAAAATACAACAATGCGACATCATATTTACTGCCCTGCCCCATGGGGTATCAAGCGAAATAGTGCCTAAACTATATAATATGGGCAAAACTATTATCGATTTAAGTGGGGATTTTCGATACAATGATCCCCAGGTTTACAAGGTTTGGTATGGAAAGGAACACAAGGCACCGGATATATTGAAACAAGCAGTATATGGACTGCCAGAACTCCACAGAGAAGAAATTAAAAATGCTCGATTGGTAGGCAATCCGGGGTGCTACACTACCGCTTCTATACTGGCCCTGGCCCCCCTACTGAAAAATAATATTATAGATCATAACAGTATAATCATTGATGCCAAATCCGGAACCACCGGCGCCGGGCGGGGTCTATCCTTGGGACTCCATTTCAGTGAGTGCAGCCAAAACATAAAGGCCTATTCCGTAGCTGTCCATAGACATACATCGGAAATTGAGCAGGAGCTAAGCCTTACAGCCCAGACTCAGGTTAAGGTTTCCTTTACACCCCACCTCATACCAGTGAAAAGGGGTATACTGGTAACCGCCTATGGAAATTTGTATTGTGAAATGGAATGGCACAGGATTTTTGAAATGTATGCCCATTTTTATAAAGATGCGCCCTTTGTCAGGCTGTATAAAGAGGGTGATCTACCGGAAACCAAGCATGTATCTGGCTCCAATTTCTGCGATATCGGCATAGTAGTGGATAAGCGAGTGAACAGGATAATAATAATAACTGCCCTTGATAACATAGTAAAGGGTGCGGGCGGTCAAGCCATCCAGAATATGAACCTTATGCTGGGCTTGGAAGAAACCACTGGGCTTATGTTCCCGGGTTATTATTTATAGGTGAAAGGTGATATATACATGAACGGATTGATACAAAAAGCCAGTATTTTGATAGAGGCACTGCCATACATCCAAAGATTAAACGGTAAACGGGTGGTAATAAAATACGGCGGTAATGCCATGATTTCAGATGATATTAAGGAAACTATCATGCAAGATATTACGCTGCTCAAATATATTGGGGTAAACCCCATTGTAGTTCATGGTGGTGGTCCAGAGATAAACAAAACCCTGGATAGGCTGAATATACAGCCCAAATTTCACCAAGGACTGCGAATAACCGATATGGAAACCATGGATGTGGTGCAAATGGTACTTGTTGGTAAAATCAACCAGGATATTGTATCGGATATAAACAGATTGGGTGGAAAGGCAGTAGGTATTACGGGCAAGGATTCCTCTTTGCTGCAGGTAGAGAAAATGGAACCTAAGAATGGCATTGACTTAGGTTTTGTGGGCAGGATTAAAAAAGTCGACTGGAAGCTTCTGGACGTATTGTCCAAGGATGAGTATATACCGGTAGTATCTCCCATCGGTGTAGGGCCAGACGGTCAGAGTTACAATATAAATGCCGATACGGTGGCCGGAGAAATAGCAGCATCTTTATCTGCAGAGAAACTCATGCTGCTGACGGATGTCGACGGTATCAAACTGGAAATGGATAAACCTGAAAGCTTGATATCCTGCATCACTCAGAGGGAGGTCTACGACCTAATAGACAGGGGCATAATCAACGGGGGCATGATCCCTAAGGTGAAGGGTTGTTTAAATGCTTTAGCCAATGGAGTCAAAAGAACCCACATATTAAACGGCACAATCCCCCATGCCATAATACTGGAAATCTTTACAGACAAGGGTATTGGTACCATGGTGGAGAAATAAGGGAAGAGGTAGATAACCCGATAATCCCTTTTTAAAGTCCGGCATATGTTACATCAAATGCCGGACTTTGGCCTAACATCTTATAAGTGTTCAATTTCTACTTGATCGAAATACTTATGTACATCCTCCTTAGTGAATAATTGGGTACCCTCCTTAGTAACGCTGGAAGCCGCACAGGCGCTACCCAATTTTAATGCATATTCGAAGTCCCCAGTCCTGTCCATGGCAACAGCAATTCCCGTCAATAGTGAATCCCCTGCCCCTACCGTACCTACTGCCTTTACCCTTAGGGGCTTCACCCGATAAACCTTGTTTCGGAATACTGCTATAGCACCCCTTTCTCCCAAGGATACCACCACACACTCCACACCGCTGCCGGCTATTTCCCTGGCACCCTCTATCACCTCGTCATCGCAGCTTATTTTAGCGGATAATAACTGCTCAAGCTCAGATAAATTTGGTTTTATCATGAAGGGTTGGGCCTTTATTCCCTCCTTAAGGGCATCACCCGAGGTATCTAAATAACACTTGACAGGATACTTGCTGCAAATCTCTATCAACTCTCTATATAAACCATCAGCTACACCTAAAGGCAGGCTACCGGCAAATACCATAAGGCTGCTTTGGGCAGCGTATTTTTCCACCTGACCTTTGACCCTTTGGATATCTTGGTCATTAACCGACGGGACAATACCGTTTATTTCAGTCATGGTATTGTTTTTGGGATCAAATACCTTTATATTTGTTCTAACTTCACCCCTGCACATTATAAAATCGTATTTAATTCCCCTGTTCTTAAAATCCTCCTTAAACATTCCACCCTTTTTTTCGAACATAAAACCAATGCATGTAATATCTGCATCCAAAGCCTTCGCGGCCTTTGCAACATTGATTCCCTTACTCCCAAGATCAATCCTTTCACTTTTTGCCCTGTTGGTCGCATTTAGTTTGAAGTCTTCAACTACCATTGTTTTATCGATTGACGGATTTAATGTCACGCTTACAAGCATGGAATTTCATCTCCTTCAAATAACATAATTCGGCAAAATAACTGCAAAATACCAAAATTCCCCTTTTTTCCTATCCTTGACATATTCATAAATATTATTATAGCATATATCGCATGTTTTTTTCCTCCTTTACAGGATATTCGATCCACAGCTTTTTTTGCAATATTCTTGTAAGTAGATTTTATATTTCTTAACTGAAGCACAAATATCCCCTTTACCCGAGATTATGCATTAAAAAGATACCCGAAACTCTGGTAACGGGTATCTTTACTTCTTTCTATAATAACTGTCCAATATAAGTTGTCCGGTATAACAATTTTTTAAATACGTTTGGAGATCAACGCCGCTATAAGGTTTTTATCCTTTAATCCTTTGGGCTATTCTTTTGCCTAACTCAACACATGCCTGTGTTTCTTTGTCGTCAGGCACCCATCTGATGCCCAGTCCATCCTCTATTATATCAATACCGGCTTGCTTCAATTCCTGTTGTATGGATTCCACAGCTCCGCCACTCCAACCATAGGAACCAAATGCTACGCCAACCTTGTCCACAGGTCTTAGCCCCTTTATGTCATCCAGTAATGGCGATAGTGTAGGCAATATGTCCCTGTTAATAACAGGGGAGCCTATGACAACGGCCTTGGCATTTTGAATCTCTTTGATGATATCATTTCTGTCGGACTTGGAAATTTTGAAAAGTTTATATTCTATACCCTGGCTGGCTATGCCTTGGCCAATAGAGTGGGCCATTTTCTCGGTACTGCCCCACATGGTGTCATAGACTATTATTGCCTTTTTATCTGCCTGGCCGGAGGCCCATTTTACATATGCATCAATAATCTTTGTGGGGTCCTTTCTCCATATCACACCATGGCTGGGGGCGATGACCTTTATATCTATACCCATCTTCACTACCTCGTCTATCTTCTTTAATACCAGCCTGCTAAAGGGTGTTAAAATATTAGCATAATATTTGGCCGCTTCTTCCATCAGTACACTTTCCTCGACCTGGTCATCAAACCTGAAGGAGGAGGCCAGGTGCTGACCGAAGGCATCATTTGGCATCAACAGAGACTGTTCGGCAATATAAGTAAACATACTATCCGGCCAATGTAGCATGGGTGCCTCTATAAAGGTTAATGTATTTTGCCCTAGGTTCAACCTGTCACCGGTTTTTACCACATTAAAATCCCAGTCGGCAAAGTAGTGTTTTTTTAGGCCATCCACCGCTTTTTGACTGCAAAACACCCTTGCCTTTGGGTTTAGTCCCATAACGGCGGGCAGGCTTCCCGAATGATCCATTTCAATATGATTGACAACCACATAATCTATCCTGGCCGGGTCTATCACCTGCCTGATATTTTCAATAAGCTCATCTGCAAAGGGTGTATACACGGTATCCACTAGGGTAACCTTATCATCAACTATTAAATATGCATTATAGGTAGTACCTCTATGGGTGGTATAGGCCGGACCATGGAAATACCTTATGTTCCAATCCACCGCACCTACCCAGTAGATATTATCACTTAGTTTTACAGCTCCCATATCAACCACATCTCCTTTAAATTAATGTACAAGTATATTTATACCTTATCTTTACACAGTTAAACACAATCTATAGATAGTTTTTAGTCAAGTCCAAATTAGTGTGTAATTCCCTCGGTTGTCCAGCCAGTATAATAAAGAACATTAATACTATCAACCGGATCAAAGCATTTATGCCGCGAAAGCTGTTGATAATGAGTACATGGCATGTTAGGCTGATAGCCGGGCATCAT
>JBMNSO010000134.1:0-5005 GCA_050945235.1 Mahellales bacterium | reverse complement strand
GTATTAGTCCTAAGTATAAAAGCTTGAGCAAACGACAGTTTGACGCAGATATAGTATATGAACTAAAGAATAATCAAGTTAAAACTACTGATGTGCAGGATCGAACAGAAAAGGAAATCTTTGAATCGCTGGAAAAGGAAAAAATCGAATACTCACCATATTATGCACTAATGTTGTTTGATGGTGACAACATGGGTAAATGGTACTGTGGGCACAACCTGAGGGATAATATCCGATTAAAAGAATTTCAGACAGTGCTAAGTAAAGAATTGGGTAGGTTTGCAGAAGAAATAAGGGAAGAAGTATTGAAACTCCCAAAAGGGAAACCTATATATACTGGGGGAGAGGACTTTCTTGGGCTTATTAACTTGAACCATCTAATCCCTGTAATGAAAGAACTACGCGAAAGATTTTCAAAGATTGATTTATCGCTTTATAGCGATAAAGGATTAACTTTTTCCGCCGGGATAGCAATAGCCCATTACAAAATTCCGCTTGCCGAAGTATTGAAATGGGCTCGTATTGCAGAGGAAGGAGCAAAAAAAAGGGATAGTAACAAAGATGCATTTGGAATTGCAGTGCTGAAACATTCCGGTGAAGTGGAAAGGGCTATACTACCATGGAAATCAAATGAAGAGGTTTGGGTTGTTGATTTAATACAAGAGTGCTTACAATTCTTAAAGGAAGGTAAATTCTCCAGCAATTTCATTAAAAACATAGACGCAGAGTTCTCAAAAATGATGATAGATAATGATCTAATATCAGAAAAAATAAGCAATCCCGATCAAATATTCGAGGCTGAACTTATTAGGCTGCTTAATCGTTCCTGCGAAATTGTTGGTAAAGATAATTCTAGGATTAACTCAATTAATAGATTTGGTGTAATACTTGAGTGTCTGAAGACGAGCAGCAGAGAGCTAGCCAACTTCATTAATATATTAAAGATTATCAGATTCCTTGAAAGAGAGGTGAAGTAGATTAATGATAATTAAAATCGATGCATTGGATACTCTCTTTTTTAGAGACGGCAAGCCATTTACCATGGGGCTGGAAACATGGGCGGATTGCGTTTTCCCGCCATATCCATCAGTGGTATACGGTGCACTGCGCACTGCCTATTTCGCCAGTCATATTGAAGAACTTAACAAGGCTAATCGTAATAATGATCCTACAGTCGGCTTGGTGGTTAAAGGATTATTTCTTAAAATAGGGGATGACCTGTGCTTACCCCTTCCGCTGGACTGTGTAAAAGAAAAGAATAATATGAAGAACGATAATAAAGCTTATCAGTTGACATTAAAGGAAAAATTTATAGTATCCAGCTTGCCCACGCCTTATATTCTGCAGGAAGATATAAAACGTGAAGTCGAAAACGTTCGCGAAGGCTATTTTGACGATCTAAGTTTTATAAAGTATTTAAATGGCACAATGAAGGAGTACTACTATATCAAGCTTTCGGACTTTGTATATGCAGAAGAGAAAGTTGGTATAGCAAGGAACAGATACTTAAATACTGCTGAAGAAGGTAAGCTGTATCGGGTAGCTTTGCGAAGGCTTGATAATGTTTCTTTAATAATCGACTTTGAAGGCTTAAAACTGCCTGAAACAGGTTTTTTAAAGCTTGGTGGAGAAGGAAAGGCTGCTACATATAGAAGTATAGATTATCTACCCGACTTTAAATCTAATCTTACAGGCAATAGGTTCAAACTATACTTATCTACTCCGGCAATATTTAATAATGGATGGCTTCCCGGTTGGATAAGCCCTGATACCCTTGAGGGAAATTATCAGGGGTTGCGGTTAAAGCTGTTAAGTGCAGCAGTGGGAAAGTATATTTCCATTGGAGGATTTGATGTTGAAAGAGGTAGACCAAAATCCATGAAAAGAGCAGTACCAGCTGGAAGTGTTTACTATTTTGAATTGCTGGAAGGGCAGCTAGCGGATGTAAAGGATTTAATGCATTACAGGAGCATATCCGAGTACAATGCCGAACAAGGTTTTGGAATATCGTTTGTAGGGGGAATATAAATGAAGAAGTTGATAACACTAGTTGGCACTTCTTTATTCAGGAATTATCTAGAAGTAAATAAAGATATTAACAGGTATTGGGAAGTAATAAAAGATGGAAAGGACCGTGATAGAACGAAGAATGCTTGGGAAATGTTTACCGGGGATATTGAGAGAATAAGAAATCCTGTTTTAAATTGGGCAAGGAATAACTCAGATGCATCTGCAGAAATAAAAAGCATACTGAGTATACAGAGAGAAGTAAAGGACGATCTTGAGGTATATTTGCTCTGCACAGATACTCTAGATTCAATTCTTGCTTCCCAAATTATTGAAGAGGCAATAGATGGTTACATAAGCTGTGACAATACTATTATTAGTGTCGTATCAATTAAGATTATTGATGGACTTCAAGTTTTTAACAGAGTAAAGTTGGAAAGAGAAGGATTAACCAATTTGGTGGATGAGATATATAGAATAATTGAGTATCCGCTGGACGAAGAGGATGTTCTGTTAAATATCACCGGAGGGTATAAATGCATTATACCGTACCTTACAATAATGGCGCAGATCAATCGTGTTCCTTTATATTATATTTATGATGAAACAGAAGAACTGATTAAAATTCCCCAGGCACCGCTGGATATAGACTGGGGTATGTTCGAAAAGTACAAAAATGCAATATACCAGCTTAAGGACGGGGTGAACAAAAGCTGGAATGAGTTTAGGCGTGAGAATGGAATAGGAGATGATTTTAAAGCTTGCATTCACGAGTTTGAAGAAGGGATTATGTTAAGTCCTTTGGGCGAGATGTTCGTGAAGCGCTATGAAAACTTTTTTGTAGTGAGAATACCTGTAGGAAGTAAGTACTATGGAGAAGAAGCAACAAGAAAGAAACAACTAACAGAAGCGATAAAAGAATTATATAATTGGCTGACCAACTTATCGGTACCTTTTGAGCAACTTACTGATGAAAAATTAAAACATGCGCCAATAAAAGACAGTTGGATTTATAAATATAACAAAAGGGATAACCAGATCAGAATTCAGTACAAATATGATCCCAAAAACGGAGAGCTAATTGTTTTTAACTATTTCTTTATAGATAGCAATTCTATTGATAAAAACTATTCAAAAATAATGACAGAACAGTATGAAGATATTCGAAACGGAAGTTTTACATCGATAACTTTTAAAAAATAGAAGGGGGATTAAAATGTATAAGATAGCAAAACCATTTTTTATGCTATGCGAAACACCTTTGCATGCCGGCAGTGGTAACGATTTGGGTGCTGTTGACTTGCCTATTCAAAGGGAGAGGCATACCCAGTTTCCTAAAGTGGAAGGGTCAGGTCTTAAAGGTAGTATTAGAGAAGCATTTGACAAGTTACTCGAAGTAGAGATTAATGGTATGAAAGTGCGAAATAGAGATCTTAATGATGCAATCAATCTGGCATTTGGCCCGGAAAACGGTGGAGATTTTGCAGGAGCTTTGGGGTTTACCGATGCAAGGATACTACTGTTCCCGGTTAAATCTATGAAAGGGGTTTTTGCATGGATAACTTGCCCGAAAGTTCTGAATAGGCTGGAGACCGATTTGAAACATTGTAAAATCAATTTAGATTTTAAAATGCCAAGAGAGAATACCATACCAGAAGGGTCTGTCTTGGTCATTAAAGATAACAGGATTGTTTTGGAAGAATATACGTTCAGTATGAGTATAGATGACAATTGCACCAAGTTGGCTAACTGGATGATAGAGAATGTATTCCCCAAAGCGAAAGAATTTGCTTATTTGTGCGAAAGTGTTAGCAAAAATCTTGCCGTTTTAACCGATGAGGATTTTACTGACTTTGTTGTTCATTCAACCGAAGTGATCACTCGCACAAAGATTGATAGTAATACAGGCACAGTTCAAAAGGGCGCATTATTTACTGAAGAATACCTGCCAACCGATACCGTTCTTTATTCATTAGCCCTTGCAACACCAGTATTTAAAAAGGAGGATAACGAGAAAGGAGTTTTCAAATCAACTGCTGGCATGACAGAGGAGGCGCTTGTTATGGAATTCTTTAAAAAAGGTCTACCAAGGGTTATCCAGCTTGGAGGTAATGCCACTATTGGTAAAGGGCTAATATACACCAATGTTTGGGGGGTGTAATAGATGGCTGAAAAAATTACTGTTATGAAAGGATTGGAACAGGGGAGAGCTAATTTCAGCTACGAAAAGGTAATGGAAGCCAAGAACAAGTTGGGCGATAAAGCTTCCGAATATAAGTCCTATGTAAAAAAAGCGCCAATGCTTATAAAAACTAACGGATTGGGAGCTACGCTAGCTTTTATTAAAGCAAAAGGTAAAGATAATAAAGCTAAAGCGTGGAGTTTAATTTATCAACAGGTTTCTGAATGGATAGAAAAAGACTCTAAAAATCTTGTTAATACAGGTGGCGAAGATTTAGTAAAAATAATAGTATCCCTTGAAACTCCAGATTACCGTGCGTTGACAAATGAGATGCTTGCTTTATTTAATTGGTTAAGGCGATTTGCAGAAGGTCTAATAGAAGATGCTGCAAAGGGTGATGAATAATGGCTGAAAAGTGATAATTACAAAGCACTTTGCTGATAGGGGCTTTGGTTTTATCGAGTACAATGTAGGAGAGATATATTTTCGTAAGAATCAAGTTAAGGGAACAGATATTTCTGAAGGCACAAAGGTATTATTTACATTGGGTCAGGGCAATAGAAGACCGGAGGTGAGAAATATTAAGATTTTGGATAACGCAACGAATAAAGGGGATAGGAAACCTAACGAGAGATACTTGCCCAAGGATACTGCCGATTTAATTGATTATAGTAAGATTGATAATTTTAACTTGAAGTTGAACAAGGTGGCACAATCAGATGGGGATGGGTTTAAGTTGTTCAAAGTTGAAAAGGGAAAAATAAAGTTTTGGGTAAACCCTGATTTCAGTAAGATTAATTTTGAGGCAATAGCAGA
>JBMNSO010000133.1:0-5104 GCA_050945235.1 Mahellales bacterium | reverse complement strand
CACATCCTCCACCATATCGAAGTCCACGGTGGAAAGCCGCTTTTCTATCTCTTCCAGTATTTCCCGTTTGGTAATGTCCTCCATATAGAATAACGCTACCTTTGTCTTTGACCTGGTACCCAAATTATATATTTTGATTTTAAGGCGGGTGTCCTGAATCCTCCTTCTTATGAGGGCTATATTAACAGAGAGGGTTTCCGAAAACCCTTCCCTTGGGCCCCTTATAATCTTTTCGGCTTTAGGCTCTTCCACCCCGCGTCTTTCCCAGCCAGGTACTGAAATAATGAGCGCCTTTGAAGAATGGTCCAGCAGCAAGGCGGCATCGCCGGCCAACACGGCATTAATTATTTTCTCTTTGTATCCTTCACCTTGAACCTTGGCTACACTGATATTCAAACGGCTGATTACCGCAGCGTTTATATCCTGAGGCATTTTCCCATCAAGGGAGGTTAAATACATAAGGGGCTTTAGCACATTGTCGTTAATTATTTTTTTATCTACAAGGCCTTCGAAAAAGAGCACAGCCCCCTTGGGACCCCTGCCGTTGCCAATCTGAAATTCGCGGAATACAATATCGAAACAACCCTGAAATTCCTTTTGAAAAAAGGCTATGTTTTCCTTTAACGAAGGGCTTAACATACCCGTGCCTTCCCTGGACCATGAAAAATAGGTCGGACGCCGATGTTCCTTTCCTTTAGACCCAAGGCCCAGGATTTTCCTCAACCCTTTAAGCATAAAAAACCTCCTGTTTTTCCGTATCTTTTTATAATATTCCCTGGGCAACTTATTCTATGTATTGGTAAAAGAGCTAAAGTATGATATTCCGGCCTTAAAAAAGAAAGGTTTATAACCGCAAAGGGTATACCCAATGTATGACAGTGTAAACATAAAGGGACCCCGGTTTCAAGGTGATAAGCCTCACAACCAGGGCCCCATAATTTTTGTGTCCCTTGTAAGCTTAAATAAAAAGTTAGCCTATACCCTTCATAATCATGGACACCAGTTTTTTCTTTTCCAGTGCAAACCCGTCATACTTTTCCTTACAGGTGGCACGCCGCCCACAGCATCCCATTATCATATTAATTATAATATTGGCGGCAAATTCTCTATCAATATCCCTTACCTTGCCCTCCTGCTGTCCTATCCGGAGAATATCGTCAATAATTCCCACAGCTTTAGCCCTGGCGTTAAACAATACATCCGCAACCAGTCTCTTTGTTTCAGCCCTAAGGGATATGTGCTCACTTTGAAAGAGAAAATCCACCAGTTTCATATTTCGTTTGACCAGCTCATAGTGAAAATCAATAAACCGGTTCAGCTTCTCCTCAAAACCGTTTGCTAAGTCAATCTGCTTATTTAAGGAAATTATATAATCCTTTATGTTAAAGGCCACCATTTGGACAAAGAGGTCTTCTTTATTCTTGAAGTATTCGTATATGGTACCCTTGCCAATACCGGCATGTTGGGCGATCTCGCCCATATTGGCATTATGAAAACCTTTATTGGTAAAAACCATGGTAGCAGCTCTTAGTATATCCTTTCCCTTACCCCTTTGATTAATGGACATCTTCATGTACCCTCCTTCTAAACCGATGACGGTTTGCTCTTAAATTTTCGGGCTAAATCATCAAAGAGGGTATACACAACCGGTACCACTACCAGGGTCAGTATAGTTGAAAAGGATAAGCCGCCAATCACCGTTACGGCAAGGGGCACCTGTAACTCTGCCCCTTCCCCAAATCCCAGGGCTAGGGGTACCAAACCCAGCACCGTTGTCAAGGTAGTCATTAGTATAGGTCTTAAACGGACCGGACCGGCCTTTAGTATCGCCTGGTTTCTGTCCATGCCGTCCCTTCTTAAAATATTGATATAGTCAACCATCACAATACCGTTATTGACCACAACCCCGGCTAATACGATCATCCCCAAAAGTGCCGGGACACTCAAAGCAGTGCCGGTGGTTATAAGGCCAAGAAAGGCTCCTGTAAAGGCCAAGGGTACGGTAAACATTATAATAAAAGGGTACAGCAGTGACTCAAATTGTGAGGCCATAACCATATAAACCAGGATTATGCCTAATATCAAGGCCAGCCCAAGATCGCTAAAGGCCTCTGTCATCATTTCATTCTCCCCGCCGTAATTAATGGAATACCCACTGGGCATTTGATAATCTGACAATCTTTGCTGTATGTCTTCCATGACATCGCCTAAAGACCTGCCGCTTAATGCCGCCGATACCCTTACTATCCTGGTCTGGTCCCTTCGCTCTATCTGGACCGGGCCACGGTCATACTCGAGGTCTGCCACTTCCTTTATGGGTATGGTAATACCCAAGGGAGATGATATCAATATTTCTTCCATATCATTAATAGTTGGGCGACCATCACGGGATACTTGTACCCTCACATCCAGTTCCTTTCCATCTACCTTGTACCGTGTAGCTACCGCACCCTGAAGCTCACTTTGCACAGCCGATGAAATCATTGCCATATTTATACCATACTTGGCCGCCTTATCCCTATCCAAAACCACCCTAAGCTCAGGAACACCTTCTGTGATACTGGAGCTCACATCCCTGGTACCCCTGACTTTCCGTACAATACCTACAATATCATTGGCAACAGTCTCCAATGTCCCCAGATCTTCTCCCTCAATTTCAATTGAAATAGCCGACGAACCCAAACCTCCCATACTTAACATTGAACCACCGGTATCCACTTCAATATCACAGCCGGGGATATTCTTTACCTTATTCCTTATCTCATCACCCACTTGGCTTGTACTGCGGGACCTTTCCTCTAGATTTTTAAGGACTAATGTAACACTACCCCGATCACCGGAAGTACCCATAAGGTCCACTGATATATCGCCGCCGGTGCTGGCGTATATGGTTTCTACTTCCGGTATATCAGCTGCCAGTTCTTCCACCTGTCCAATGGCTTTTACAGTTTCGGCATGGGTGGTGCCTCGGGGCATATTAACCGAAATATTAATCTGTCCCTGATCTGTTGAAGGAAAATACTCTGCCCCCACAACGGGCAGTATAAACAAGCTTGCCACAAAGGCAGCAGCAGTAATAAGTATCATGGACTTGCGATGGGACAGTGCCCATTCCAGTATCCTTTTATATGCAACTGTTATCTTGCCTAGGGTTATATTCTTTTTTTTGAAATTTTCCTTTTCCAACAGTTTAGAGCACAGCATGGGCACCAGGGTAAGGGCAACCACTAGGGATGCCAACAGCGAAAAGGTAACCGTCAAGGCCAGTTCCTTAAATATTTCTCCTGTTATGCCCTGCACGAAAACAATAGGCAAAAATACACATATTGTGGTTAAGGTGGAAGCCACAATAGCCATGGATACCTGGCTGCTTCCTTCCGTAGCAGCCTCTATCCGGTCCCTACCCTCTTGCCGCATCCTATAGATGTTCTCCAATACTACAATGGCATTATCCACCAGCATACCAACACCCAAAGCCAGCCCGCCCAGAGATACCATATTCAAAGTAATGCCGGCAAAATACACCAGTATAAAGGTAGCTATAATAGATATGGGTATGGCTGTTGAAATGACCATGGTCGGTCTAAAGTTCTTCAAGAAAACAAAGAGGACAATGATTGCCAGCACCCCGCCTATAATCGCATTTGAAGCCACGGTGGAAATTGATTCCTCTATATATATGGACTGGTCCACTATCATATGGATATCCAAGTCCTTGTTTTCATCCTTAATACTCTCAAGTTCTTTGTTCACTTTCTGGGCAACAGAAACGGTATTGGCGGTACTTTCCTTTTGTATGGCAACGGATAGACTGTCCTGACCGTTTATCTTGGAATACTGGTCGGAATCCTTTATGCCTTCTTCCACCCGGGCAATGTCACCCAATAAAAAGGACGCCCCGGTTTGGCCGGTAATGGAGATATTGCGAATATCATCCAAGGTTTTAAACTCTCCGGTGGATCTTACAAGCAAATCATACTGGCCGTCGATTATAATACCACCGGGGGCGTTAATATTTTCCATACGCAAAGCATTTACTATCTGGCTCATGGACAAATCGTTGGCAGCCAGCCTGTCCGGGTCCACTTTAACCTTTATTTCCCTTTGATCGCCGCCGGAAATACTAACCGAAGCCACACCATCCACACGCTGTAGCCGAGGCTTCAATACATCTTCCACCCACAGTTTAACCTGGGAAATATCCTTGCCTTGCTGGGATACACCAAAGCTCATAACGGGTATCATATTGGGGTCCAGTTTTAACACCATGGGGTCGGTGACTCCCTCGGGCAAAAGCCCTTCTATCAAATCAAGCTTTTCACGCATCTCCAAGGTGGCAAAGTCCATATCCGTACCCCGATTAAATTGCAATATAACTATTGAACTGCCCTCGGAGGATATGGAATCAATGCTATCCACATTACCCACAGTAGCCATGGTGCTTTCAATATTCTTTGTGACAATCTCCTCTACTTCTTTGGGCCCGGCACCGGAGTATTGTGTAGACACCACAGCAATGGGCAGATTAATATTGGGCAACAGGTCCACATTTAACCGGGTTAAAGAAATGACACCTAGGATTATTGCCACAAATACCACCATTAAAGTTGTTATGGGACGTTTTATGCTGAATTCCGAAATCTTCATTATTTTTCACCCCGGACTATCTGTACTTGGTCACCGTCTTCTAAATAGGCCTGTCCCTTTGTTATCACCATGTCGCCGGATTTTATACCCGATATCACTTCTACCCTTTGGTCACTTTCCAGACCAACAGTTATTTCCTTTTTTACGGCCTTGTTCCCTTGGACTACGAAGACATAGGTTTTACCTCCCTCCCGGATAATACCGGCCTTAGAAATTGTAAGAACCTTCTCCTTTTTGCTTAGGATAAGCCTTGCCCGGGCAAACATACCCGGTTTAATGCCGCTGCTGTTTTCGATCTTAATCGTTACCGGATAGGCCTGTGTCATTTGGTCGGGAACCGGGCTTACTGTATGAACAATACCCGTTACCGGCTGGGTCCCCAGGGCATCGATAAAGACATCCATGTTTTGTCCTTCTTCTATGCCCATTATGTCCCCTTCCATAACACTGACGTCCA
>JBMNSO010000132.1:0-5107 GCA_050945235.1 Mahellales bacterium | reverse complement strand
CTATTGAATGGATCAAGTCGTCTTTACTATCGCCAAAGTTATGGGACCAGATTTCTTTGCCTTGGGCATCGGTTTTTATCAACCAACCGTCATTATACCGTTCATCATTGGGAAAATTGGACCAACCTGCAAGAATATAGCCCCCGTCCTGGCTCTCAAGTACATAATTGATAATATCTATACCTCCACTGGAATAAGCCTGGGACCAGAGTTGATTTCCTTCGCCATCGGCCTTAACCAACCAGCCGTCTGTATAACCGTCACCACTGTCTGTATGACCCGCTAGAATATACCCTCCGTCCTTGGTTTGCTGCGCATAAGACCAAAGGTATTTTAGTCAATCAAATTAATTATAATTATATCAGTGGCAGAAGAAATTACAAGTATTGTATATCAGACCATTTTATGCTAAGCTTTTATATCTAGTTTCTGGTAATTTCAATTGCTAAACCCTTCAGTAGTCTAAAATACCTCTCCTAAACATAGAGCATATGATAAGATAGATACGAAAGTCTCTAAACTCAAGGCTTGTAATCATTCTCATTACTCAATTCTAATTTATTTTACAAAACTGGTACTGTCACGGCTGCTAGGTAGGAAATTGATATCGATATCTGTGCAATATTAAAGAAATGTCTCAAACACGCAGGTATCCCGTTAATAGCCAGGTAAATATGAAATTTGATGGGATGGATGATTTATTTGTAATACAACCCAGCAAGCTTCATCTGCTTGGTAAATGAGATGGTAAAGGTAAATGTCTTTATCTCATATCTTGCTTTGGCAACAACAACAGCAAATTCTTCTTTACTTGATTTGTCAGTCATCCCTACAACGCTTATATCTTCGACTTTTTCAAATTTACCGCCTTCACTAATAGCTTCATATACTTGCTCTAGTACATCATCAGTAAATGCCTTTTTCATTTGCACATTGCATAGTTCTTTAAGGCCTTGTGAATTTTGATCGTTAATAAGGATTATAACATTTTCTGCGGCTTTTTTAACTTCTTCCTCATTAAAATCACTCGATAATTTCTGACCGCTGCAACCGCTCAGCAGCACAAAGCACACCAAAATAGCAAGCGCTAAACTGCTTAATGACTTAAGCCTTAATCTTTTCATTACTGGTCCTCCTCTTTATTAAACATCTGAACCGCTTTTTTTCGCAATCTATTTTATTGTATCATAATTTTTAAAAAATGGTTAAGTCGGCATCCGATTCTTATTCGAGGCCTATATGTCAGCATTATCGATATACAGCACCAAATTAGTTAGGAATAACATATCCATACTTCAAAATCTATATTATCCTGTTACCCAACAGTAACATAGAAATACTATACAATATCAAAGTAATACGCTAATTTTTCTTGGCGGTAAAAATACAACCTGATTCTTGCCTGCTTCTTTTGCCTTATATAAGGCTTTATCAACAATTTGGAAAAACTCTTTATAGGAGTATTTATTATCTGGTATTATGGAAGTTACTCCTATACTAGCTGTAACCCAAGGGCTTACAGACGAGTACTGATGAGGAATATTTAAATCTTCTATGCTTTTTCTCACTAATTGAGCCATTCTAAGGGCCTCATCCTTACCACAGTCTACCATTATTATCACAAATTCTTCTCCTCCATATCGGAATATCCAATCAGTTGAACGCTTAAATAGGCTCTTAAGAGTCTGGGCAATCAGTACCAGGCACTCGTCTCCCTCATTATGGCCATAAAAGTCGTTATATTGCTTGAAGAAATCAACATCTAACATCAATATAGAAACAGGTCTTTTTTGTCTTAAACACCGTTGCCATTCCCTAACGATTGTAAGATCATAGTGACGTCTGTTCCATAGACCTGTTAAAGGGTCCTTCAAGGAAAGCAATTGTAGCTTTTGATTTGCTTGCTCTAGCTCAAATTTCTGCTGCTCTATCCTTTTTCGGGACTCATCCAATGCTTTAGTCCGATTTTTCACTAATTTATCCAGGTTGAGGTTTATTTCTTTCAACTGTGTTGTCATAACTTCTTCATGTTCCATAGATTTAGAGAATCTTTTTGCAAGCATTAAAGAATTTGTAAATACGAATATAAATTGACCCACAGAAGAGAGATTGCTGGTTCTTATTATTGTTCTGAGAATGGGAATATTATAATCATTCATCCATATGCTCAAAAAAACAATATCATTGAGACTGGTAAGAATTAAAAACAAACCTCCCACAATTATCAACCAGACATCCTTTTCCTTTCCAAGGATTATTTTTATAAAAGTTATTATAAGATATGCAACCGCAGCAAAGGCGAAGGTTTGGTAGGCTGGATTAACAACAGTAAATATCCTGGCCGGCGTGAGAAGCACCAAGGCACTAAATCCAATCCCAATAAGTTCGATGATCTTAACTAACCTCCGATTGAAGTATTTGGGAAAAACCGACATAAAAAACGTAACAATTATCGGCACTCCGAGGTAAAAAGCCATCGTCTGAATTTTATGGGCAACTTCCCAATTAAAATTCGGGAACAAATAAATAAAGAACCTTTCCCCTACCAACAGAGTTCTTATTGCTATAAACATGCAAAACAAGCCAAAATATAGTGGTGACCGGTTTTTCGTTCTAAAGAAAAACAGGAATAACTGATATATCCCAATTATTATCAAACTGCCAAATAAAAATAGCTCGTATGCTATACCTTTATATCGCTTATCCAAAATTTGATTTGCACTACCCAGTTTTATGCTTTCAAGTATTCCTCCGCTTCTGTGGTAATAATTGGATACTTGTATCACAATTTCATTCATACCCTGACGTGATTCAAAAAGGGCGGCCTGTGGTAAATACTGAGGTACCATGGTTTCTCTGCTTTGCCCTATCCTCCCTGCATGAGCAATCATTTCTCCGTTAACCCAAAGCTTATAGGATGTAAATATTCTTGGTATTTTTAGACCTAACTTTTTATCTTCTTCTATTTTAAATAATAATCTATAGGTGGCATAACCATCACTGGATAGTTCTTTATCATTAATTATATGCTTATTCCATGATCCGGGAATATTAATATATTCGGGCAAAAAGCTGTTGCTCTCAAAGTCTTTAGGCTCAAGGAGCATGTTCCAATAAAATTCCCACTGTCCATCCAAGTTGATAATTTCTTCATCTATCTGAATTTCTGTAAGATCAAGCTTACCTTCTACAGCACGTGACTGTTGGGATAAGGATCCCGTAGAGCAACCTTTTAAAAAAAGCAATAGGGGTAGGCAAATTAAAAAAACCAGTATAACCCATTTTTTTCTGTGCATGAGAACACCACCCATTTAACAAATCAGCACCTTAAATAATTAAATATATCCCTGTTTCTCTACTCGACATAAAATACAATAATAATATATATCGTCAAGATTGAAAGAAATATTATGTTAATGTTGCCCTAAATTGTATAATATATAAATGGATAAAAAAATAGGTCCCGTTAATCAGATTTTCTATTTTCCTTTAATAAAGTTACCGCCGAGCTAAAAGCATTCGGCGGTACTTTTGCCTGCTTGATGGTTATAAAGGCCTTTGCTGAAATAACGGTTTATTTATTTTTCTGAAAACCAACAACTTTTTTATTTACCCAATCATAGAAAACAGTAACCTGGGATGCACTGTCCTGTATAAAGCACAGATTACCCTCCACCATTATAGATTTTGTGGAAAAATACAATTCTGATGAGATGTCAGTCAATCCCTGGCGGATGATGTTGTCCATGTATCTTATCGCTTCATCGATAATTGTTTGCTTTAACGAATTATTAAAGGAACTCTCGTCCTTTAATACAGATGATGTAGATGGATGTATCATCACACCTCTACCATATACCATATTATCGAAACAAATAAACAACTCCACGCCTTTTTCCGAAGTGAAGGCCGCCATTAGTTCTTTATAAGTGTTATCGTTCATAAAACTGCCTATTGCATAGTATTTCTTGTGACCGGATTCATCTGTCATAAAGAACATGGACCGATATATCCTGCCTGGCAACTCTTCAAATTCCCGAGCCTGCACAGTAATCTCCCGATCAATCATCTCCATCAAAGGCCTAAAAAAATCACATTGGGATATGGTGTCATATTCCCTTTGCGTAACGGGCTTCAATGTATTGTTTTGGTCGCTAACCTCGAAAATGGGCAGGCTGAATGACTCGTTGGTGATATTCATTTGCCGCCCGTTTTCATAGAAGACAGCCTGGCTTTTGTAGGTGGGAATAATATTATCCAGTTTCCCCGAAACCATGCTATTAGCAATGAAAATAGCAGCCACAATACATATAAATAAAAGGGTTGACAGTACAGGTTTTACGGCTTTTCTCATAGATCATCCTCCTCAAAGGCAACGGTAACACAAATACCCTGCCCCACCCCGCTGTCTATAGTCAGCCGTGCTTTATGGACCGAGGCTATTTCCTTGCACAGGGCAAGGCCCAGACCTGCACCGCCGGATTTTCGGGTACGGGCTTTGTCCAGCATATAGAAGGGCTCAATAACTTTGTTAAGCTCATCTTCCGGGATGCCACAGCCATAATCCCTTACACTTAAGGTCATTTTACCGTTACCACTACGCTTTAGTGTCAGTTCGATAACCCCTCCATTTGTATATGACTTGGAAGCATTGTCTATTAGGTTGACAACCATGGATTTTATCAATTCTTTATCTATTAACATAATACAACTTTCTGAAACTATATTAAGCTGAATATTCCTTCTTTCAAGCAAGGGTATAATCTGGCTGGAGATTTCATGCAAGAATTTATCCATTTCCACCCTTTCCAAATCAGGCTGCGACCTTTCCAATAGTATCATTTCCATTAGCCTATCCGACAGGTTTTTAAAATGGATGGCTTCATCATAAATCGCATTGGCATATTCAACCCTGGCGTCCTCGTCAACCGTCCTTGCACTCCGGAGGATATCGGCAAAGCCTATAATAGACGTAAGTGGTGTCTTCATTTCATGGGTCAAATTATCGATGAATTTTTTCCTTGAATCTGCCAAATCCTTTAATTCCCTTATATTCATATTAATGGCCCTTATCATTTTATTGAAATCATGGGACAGCTGGCTTATC
>JBMNSO010000131.1:0-5115 GCA_050945235.1 Mahellales bacterium | reverse complement strand
ATATGGCTGGCAAGGCAGATAACCAGGGAACAGTCAAATGAAATAAGGCAATTACAACTTAAAGGTATAGCCTTCACGGAAGAAAGTAAGAGATATTACCCAAACAAGAATTTCGCTTCCCATATATTGGGCTTTACCGGGGTAGATGGTCAGGGCTTGGATGGAATAGAGATAAAATTTGATGATGATTTAAAGGGGAGCCCAGGCAAGATTGAGACGGAGACCGACGCACTAGGAAGGGAGATACCCTTTAGTACTGATAAATATATACCACCTCGGGACGGTTATGACCTGGTATTAACAATTGATGAGGTGATTCAACATTTTGCAGAAAAGGCAGCCGAGAATGCTCTTATTGAGAACAAGGCCAAAAGTGTAACCGCCATTGTTATGGATCCAAGCACTGGTGAAATTTTGGCCATGGTTAATAAGCCGGATTACGATCCTAATGAATTTCCTCCCAAGTCGGCAAAAACATGGCAGGATGTTCAGGCATTAACGCGAAATTTTGCAGTTTCTAATGTCTATGAACCCGGTTCAACCTTTAAAATAATTACAGCGGCGGCAGCCCTCGAAGAAGGTGTTATTAGACCCAATGATGAGCTTTATTGCTCTGGGCATAAAGTAGTAGACGGGCAGAGAATAAAATGTTGGAGGTCATATAATCCCCATGGTGCCCAAACCTTTGTAAAAGGGGTACAAAATTCATGCAATCCTGTTTTTATGGAGGTTGCCGAGAGATTGGGTCTTGAGGCTTTTTATAACTATATAAGAAATTTCGGGTTTGGCAAGAATACAGGTATACAATTGCCGGGTGAGGCTTCAGGCATTGTTATGAACCAAGGAAATGTAAAACCGGTGGATCTGGCTAGGATTTCCTTTGGTCAGGCGATAGCCGTATCACCTATACAATTGGTAACTGCTGTTAGCGCCGTTGCCAATGGCGGATACCTGATGCAGCCAACAATAGTTAAGGAATTAAGGGACAAAGAAGGCAACGTGGTGGAAGAATACAAACCCCAGGCCGTCAGACAAGTGATTTCTGAGGAAACATCTGATATAATGAGAGATATACTGGAATCGGTGGTTTCCGAGGGCTCCGGAAGGCATGCATTTATAGAAGGATACAAAGTAGCAGGCAAAACCGGAACAGCCCAAAAATATGTAAACGGCGTTATTTCCAGAGATAAACACGTAGCATCCTTTATAGGGTTTGCCCCGGCTGACGATCCCAAACTCACTGTGCTAGTTGTAATTGACGAACCTGGAGTGGTGCCCTATTATGGTGGTACCATTGCAGCACCGGTCGTAAAGCAAATCATAAGCGATACCTTTAAGTATCTAAATATATCACCGGATGTTCAACAGGAAGACGAAAGTCAACAAGAGAAAGTTACGGTGCCTGAGGTAAGGGGATTAACATTACAGGAGGCTATTAACAAATTGGATGAAATGGGACTACAATATTTAATAGATGGTACCGGGGCAATAGTAACCCAACAGACACCCAAACCCCAGGCAGTTGTTAGTAATAAATCCATTGTATTGTTATATTTAGAGGATAACGGTCAAGTTCAGGGTCAAACGGAAGGGATAGAAGTCCCTGATTTGACAGGTATGTCTATGAGGGAAGCCAATAATACCATTGCGGCCATGGGCTTAAGGATAAAAATAAATGGCAGCGGTATCGTTGTAAAACAAAGCCCTGAGCCGGGAACTATTGTCAGTTCCGATGAATTGATTGAAGTTTATCTGGAGGCACCGCAGTAAAAAAAGTATAACTTTACCATATGTAGCTAATACTATAGAAAAAGCTGGAGGATAGATAATGCTTTTGAGGGACATATTGAGGGGTTTGCCCAACTATCAAATAGATGGGTCCCTCGATTTTGATGTTAAAAACATATTTTATGATTCCCGGCGGGTGACGGAGGACTCCCTTTTTATTTGTATAGAGGGTTTGGAATTTGATGGCCACGATTTCATTGGTCAGGCTGTAGAAAAGGGTGCCAAGGTTATTGTGGCTAATCAAGGTAGGAATATAAAAACATCTGACGGTGTAAATATCGTATATGTGCCCGACACCAGAAGGGCAATGGTAGATATTTCAAAGGCGTTTTTTGGGAACCCCGGTACAAGGATAAGGCTGGTGGGCGTTACGGGGACCAATGGCAAAACTACTACCACATATATGATAAAGGCCATCTTGGACAAAACCGGCAGCAAAAACGCCGTTTTAGGTACCATAAAGAATATTATAGGTGATAGGATAATAGAAACCGAAAGAACTACTCCGGAATCTATGGACCTTCAAAGGTTGTTAAGATACATGGTGGATGAAGGTGTAGAGAATGCTATTATGGAAGTATCATCCCACTCCTTGGAAATGGGACGGGTTGAAGGATGCGATTTTGATGTAGGGATATTCACCAATATTACCCAGGATCATTTAGATTTCCATAAAACCTTTGATAATTACTTGGGTGCTAAAATTAAGCTCTTTAATAAAAGCAAAAAAGCAGCTATAAACATCGATGACCCAAGCAGCAACAAAATCATTGACAGCATTCGGGGCGATGTCACTACGTACGGGATCCATAAAAAATCCGATATATATGCTAAAAATATAAACATAAATAATAAAGGCACAAGGTTTACCCTTGTGTTGCCTGGACAACAAAGGAATATATTTCTGAAAATACCTGGGATATTCAGTGTGTATAATGCTTTAGCAGCAGCTACATGTTGTTATATAATAGGTATAGACATAGACACGATTAAATTAGGACTGGAAAGTATGCCCACCATTCCCGGAAGATTCCAGGCTGTAAATGCTGGGCAGCCCTTTACCGTAATAGTAGACTATGCCCATACCCCCGATGGCCTGGAGAATGTGCTAAGGGCCATTAAAGGATTTGCCAAAGGCGATATCATAACAGTCTTTGGATGTGGAGGAGACCGGGATACTGCCAAAAGGCCGATGATGGGTAAGGTGGCGGGGCAGTACAGTGATATCTGTATATTGACTTCTGATAATCCCAGAAGTGAGGAACCCCTGGATATTATAAAAGATATAGAAAAGGGAATTATCAATACAAAGTGTATATATAAATCCATCGAAAACAGAAAAGAGGCAATAAAAGAAGCTTTGTTCATTGCCAAGGAAGAGGATGTGGTACTTATTGCCGGCAAAGGACATGAAACATATCAGATCATCAAAGATAGGACTATACATTTTGATGATAGTGAAGTGGTAAGAGAGTTGTTAGAGGGGGAACTACACCGTGGAAAAAATGACTGTACAGGAAATTGCTAGGGCTGTACAGGGTGAGATAGAGTTTGGCATATCCGGCACCCAAGTAAATGGTGTATCAACTGATAGCAGGACAATAAATAAGGGTGATTTGTTTATACCTATCAAAGGCCAAAGGTATGACGGCCATGATTTTGTAAAAAGCGCCATTGAAAACGGGGCTGCTTGTGTATTGAGCGAGAAAGGCATAGGTATTGAAGGCAATCACAGTATTATCAGGGTTAAGGATACAGCCAATGCCTTAAAGGCTTTAGCAAAACACTACCGACGAAAATTCAATATCAAGGTGGTTGCAGTTACAGGAAGTACAGGCAAAACTACAACCAAGAATATAATAGCCCATGTATTGTCCTCCCATTTTAATGTATTAAAGACTGCAGGTAACTATAATAATGAAATTGGGTTGCCCCTTACAGTTTTCAATATAAGTCCCCAGCACCAGGTATTGGTGTTGGAAATGGGAATGAGCGGTTTTGGAGAAATTGCAGCCCTTACGGATATAGCAATGCCCGATATTGCAGTAATTACAAATATCGGGGTGGCCCACATAGAAAAACTTGGCAGCAGGGATAATATATTAAAGGCAAAAACCGAGATTTTTAACGGTTTTACCGATAAGGGATTGGCGGTATTAAATGGTGACGACCCCTATTTATTAACCATACAAGACCAAAACCGTTTTGATAAGGTTTACTATAGTATAAAAAAGGAAAAACCAGGTTTTCTTACAGCCTATGATATAAAAACCACAGATAGCGGTATTAGTTTTAAAGTGGATATATCAGACAAAGGCCAACTATTTAGTATTCCGGTACCCGGTGAGCATAACGTATATAATGCCCTGGCAGCAATAGCGGTGGCTATACATCTAAAGGTACCTGTACATAAAATAAAACATGCCTTGGCTAGCATAACAATGGACAAAGGAAGAATGAATATTATTACCACGGATGATGGTTTAAAGATTATAGATGATTGTTATAACGCCAATCCAGATTCCACGGCAGCAGCAATTAGGGTTCTTGCACAGATGGGTAATGGAAGAACAATAGCCGTACTGGGAGATATGCTGGAGTTGGGTAATTATAGCGAATGGGGACACAGATATATAGGCCAAATAGCTAAAAGAGAAGCTATAGACATTCTGGTTTGCGTAGGACAAAATGCTGCTTTCATAGGAAAAGAAGCAATAAAGCAGGGGATGCCTGATAGTCATGTAAGGCATTTCGGTAGCAATAAGGATGCTATAGAATATTTAAAAGCCTCAATAAGATTTGGAGATACTATACTGGTGAAGGGGTCTAGAGGTATGGGAATGGAAGAAATTATAAGTGGTATGCTAGAGGGGAGAAAATAAGATGCAGTATTCCATATTGGCAATTATTATATCTTTTATTATAGTCCTAATTTTGGGTCCGTTAATAATCCCTGTGCTAGCCAAGCTCAAGTTTGGTCAAATGATAAGAGAAGAAGGTCCTAAAAGCCATCTAAAAAAAGCAGGGACCCCTACCATGGGCGGTATTATAATGTTGATACCATTGATAATAGTCTCATTTTTACTGGCCAAGGGCAGTAACAACATGATGCTGTCCGCCCTATTGGTTACCCTTGGCTATGGAATAATCGGATTCATAGATGATTTTATTAAGGTTGTACAGAAAAGGTCCTTGGGCTTGCGGGCGTATCAAAAACTAATTGGACAAATTGGCATAGCAGTAATCTTTGCTTATTATGCATATACCAATTCCATTATTGGCAGCAGCGTCATCATACCCTTTTCCGATACACCATTGGACCTGGGA
>JBMNSO010000130.1:0-5119 GCA_050945235.1 Mahellales bacterium | reverse complement strand
TCAGCTGGAGGAAGAAGAAGGTGTGAAGTGCGAAGTGATTGACATCAGGTCTATTCTTCCTTTGGACTATGACACCATTATCAAATCATTGGAAAAGACCAACAGAATAGTGGTGGTTCAAGAGGCCAATCTAAGAGGAGGGCTAGCCAGTGATATAGTGGCCGAGGTTATAGACAGGGGCTTTGACTTACTGGATGCTCCACCGGTCAGGGTGGGCGGGTTAAATGTACCCATGCCTTATAATATAGGATTGGAGAACCATGTTATACCCAGTGTAGACAGGATAAAGGATGCTGTTCACAAGGTGTTAAGTTATTAGAAGAGGGTGAATTATCGTGCCAAGAATAATGAAGATGCCTAAAATAGGCGTAAATATGACTGATGCAGTCATCGTAGGCTGGCTGGTTAAGGAAGGGGACACCATAAAGGAAGGTGACGTAATCCTTGAAGCTGAGACCGATAAGGCGCTGCAGGATATAGAAGCAACGGAATCCGGGATTATAGGCAAGATCCTTGTTAAAGAAGGGGAAAAGGTATTGTGCCAACACCCTATTGCAGTATTGTTGGATGAAGGTGAAAGCCTAGAGGATGACTATATTAGGGATTTGCTCAAAACCGGATCATCAGATCAAACCCAAGACAACGCTGAATTAGAGAGTCAAGATAAGCAAGATAGGGATATAAAGATAGAAACAAAAGATAAGTTGCCGGAAGATGATGGGAGAATCAAGATTTCACCCTTGGCAAAAAGGCTGGCCCGGGAACTGGGAATAGACTATAGGATGATAAAGCCCAAGGGAGAGGGAAAGAGTATTACCAAGGAGGATGTGCTAGCCTTTGCCCAGGAACGGAAGGAAAGCCAAGTGCAGGACAAGGAACGGTTGGGCCAAGATATGGAGGCAGATGAATATATACCCTTTACCGGCACCAGAAAGATTATAGCCGATAAGATGTGCCAGAGCACTGCAATAAAACCCTCCGCCGCCCTAACCTTGGAAGCCGATGCTGATATGCTGGTCAAATGGCGCAACAGGCTAAAGCTGGAAGGCAAGCCTGTGAGCTACGATGCCCTGTTAACATATATAGTTTCCAGGGCTTTGAAGAAATACCCATACATCAATTCAAGGCTGGATGGGGAAAAAATAGTATTGATTAAGGATATTAACATAGGTGTTGCGGTGGATAGTCAAAGGGGTTTGGTAGTACCGGTAATAAAAAATGCCGATAAAATGGGGATACTTGAAATAAGTGATGCCTTATCTTCCATGGTTGATGAAATAAAAAAGGGTAAAGTATCGGTCCAATATCTAGAGGGTGGTACTTTTACCATAACAAATCTGGGTATGTTCGAAGTAGAACAGTTTACACCCATTATCAACCCACCGGAGTGCTGTATATTGGCAGTGGGTGCCATAGTCAGAAAACCTGTGGTCTTAAAGGAAACCGATACAGTAGCCATAGCCCATAGAATGCAGCTGACCCTGGTGTTTGACCACAGGATGGTGGACGGTGCTCCCGCCGCCCGGTTCCTCCAAAGAGTTAAGCATCTTATAGAATTCCCGTTCCAGATATAAAAAGTTATATATAGGAGATTGAAAGTTGAGGCTTTGAAAGGAGAGTAACTTTTTGCGAAAGATTATATTAGTACCGGATTCCTTCAAGGGTACCATGGACTCAATAGAAGTTTGCGAAATAATGGAGAAGGCGATAAAGGAAATCTTTCCCCAAACCGAAACCGTAAAAATACCCATGGCCGATGGGGGTGAGGGCACGGTGGATGCCTTTCTTACAGCCTTGGGAGGCCGTAAGATTCGGCTGGAGGTGATCGGGCCATTGTTCAAACCCGTTAAGTCCTTCTATGGAATACTGCCCGATGGCGACACGGCGATTATTGAGATGGCCGCAGCTTCCGGGCTGGTGTTGGCAGGTGACCAGATAAATCCATGGAATACAACAACATACGGTACGGGACAGTTAATTAAAGATGCTCTGGACAGGGGTTGCCGGAAAATCATTATCGGCATTGGCGGAAGCGCTACCAATGACGGGGGCATAGGTGTGGCTGCTGCCTTAGGGGTTAGGTTCTTAGACAAGGGAGGTAGGGAAATACCCCTTACCGGCCAGGGCTTAGGCATGATTGAACATATAGATATCAGCCAAAAAGATGAACGACTGGACGACCGCGAGATAATAGTTGCCTGTGATGTCACCAATCCCCTATATGGACCCGACGGCGCCGCCTATGTGTACGCCCCCCAAAAGGGTGCCGATGAACATATGGTTAAACTGCTGGATAATAATCTTAGGCACTTCGCCAAGGTGCTAAACAAAGATCTGAGGATATGCATAGACACTGTACCGGGTACCGGTGCGGCCGGCGGGCTCGGGGCAGGCCTTATGGCCTTTGCCAATGCCACCCTGCGGTCCGGAATAAAAATCTTACTGGAAGCGGTAAAGTTTGACGAGGTTGCCAAAGACGCTGACCTTATAATTACAGGGGAGGGCAGGATAGACGGTCAGAGCCTTAAGGGTAAGGTGCCGGTGGGCATAGGCCAAAGGGCATTGAAAATAGGTGTGCCGGTTATAGCAATCGTTGGATCTATAGGTGAAGATATAGACAAAGTCTACGGGATGGGCATACGGGCTGTTTTTAGCACCAATACAAGGCCCATGACCTTTGAAACAGCAAAACTATATTGCAGGGATAATCTTTACCAGACCACTAGATCCATTATGCAATTGGTTAAAGTCTTTATGAAGAATTGAATTGCGGATATAAAGTGAGGTGTCAGCTTTGAAAGCGTTGATTAAAACAAAAAGTGGGGTTGGAAACGTCGGTATAAAAGAAATACCTGAACCCAAGTGCCCGGACAATGAACTAAAGGTAGAGATTAAGTATGCCGGGTTATGCGGTACAGATCTGCATGTTTATAATGATACCTTTAGGAATTATCCGCCGGTTATACTGGGCCATGAGCTTTCCGGTATTATTGTAGAAAAAGGTAAACAGGTAAGGGGTTTTGAGGTAGGTGATAGAGTAGCCCTTTTGGGTTCAAACAGGATAATATGCAAAACCTGTGAATTCTGTCGCAAGGGGTATTATATGTTCTGTCCTGACAGGAGGGGGATGGGTCATGGTACCAATGGCGGGTTTACTAAGTTTGTATGCGTTAGGGAGGATATGGCCTTTAAAATACCCGATAGTATGACCCTGGAAGAGGCGGCCATATTGGAGGCCTTTGCCAGCTCAGTCCAGGCGGTGGAGGAAGTGGCCTGTCTGAATTCGGGTGACTGTGTATTGATATCCGGACCCGGGCCCATAGGTCTAATGTGCATGATCCTTACCCTAAAGAGGGGATTGAAGACATATATCACCGGTGTGTCCCAGGACAAGGAAAGGCTGGAGGTAGTAAGAAAGCTCGGGGGCGTACCCATAGATGTACAAAAGGAGGATTTAGGCAAAAGGATAATGGAGGATACCAAGGGCAGGGGTGTGGATGTGGTTTTCGAGTGTTCAGGTGTACCATCGGCTATAACCACCGCATTAGATCTAGTAAGGCCCATGGGTTCCTTTATACAACTGGGGTTGGGGGCTACCAGCGTGAATTTGAATATGGAGAGGATTGTCCATAAACGTATTACTATCATGGGTAGTGTGGGCCATAGTATGAACACATGGGATATTATGATGAGAATGATAAGAAATACCGGCATTGATCTAAAACCCATTATAAGTCATAGAATGCCCCTCTCCCAGTGGCAAGAGGCCTTTGAGCTTATGAAGAATAAAAAGGCTTTGAAGATAGTTATGTATTATGATTTTTAATCCGAGTTGGGAGGAGGGTCTATATGAAACTCAAAGATAAGATAGCTCTGGTCACCGGCGCCAGCAAAGGAATAGGGGCAGCTATTGCTATCGGGATGGCCCGTGAGGGTGCCGATGTGGTAGTCAACTATAATACAGATCTTGAGGGTGCTCAGCAAACTATGGAAGCCATAAAGGCGTTGGGCAGAAAGGCCCTTGCGGTGAAGGCGGATATAAGCAGTACCGATGAAATCTTTGATATGTTTAATACTATAAAAGAGCGTCTGGGACGTGTTGATGTATTGGTGAATAATGCCGGGGTAACCGGTTGGACCGATTTGTTTAAGATAACACCGGAAAAATGGGACTATGTTATAAATACCAATCTTAGAGGAACTTTCTTTTGCTGCCTAGAGGCTGCCAGGCTTATGAAGGATAAGGGCGGGGGTACCATAGTCAATGTGTCGACAAATTGTGCTGAGCTGGGTGTAAAAAACCTGGTTGCCTATGCTTCCAGTAAAGGAGGTATCCATGCCATGACCAAACAACTGGCTGTGGAACTGGCGCCGTATAATATTAGGATCAATACCTTTGCCCCCGGGCCTACCAATGTCGACAGAAACCTAAGGGATGATCCCGACTACAGAGTTACCTGGGGTGGAGTGGTTCCCCTTAATCGTACGGCGGACGCCGAGGAAATGGTTGGTCCGGCAGTATTCTTAGCCTCCGACGATTCTAAATTCATGACAGGCCAACTGTTTTATGTGGACGGGGGCTGGACTATTCAGGGAAAGATTCCTGAAGAGTATATGGAAAAATCCATGAAGAAGAATACTTAAAGGGTGAATTGAATGAAAAAATTCGATATAAATGAACTAAAAACCATGGCACAAAAAATCCGTGAAGATATAGTAACTATGATCAATAAGGCAGGTTCGGGCCATCCAGGTGGTTCCTTATCATCTGTGGAATTGCTTACATATTTGTATTTCTACAGAATGAACCATGATCCCAAAAACCCCGATAAACCGGACAGGGACAGGTTCATACTTTCAAAGGGACACTGCGGTCCGGCCCAGTATGCAGCCCTTGCTGAGGCAGGGTATTTCGACAGGGAAATACTGTGGACGCTAAGGGATATAGATAGCATCCTCCAGGGACATCCTGATATGAATAAAACCCCAGGTATAGAGATGACCACCGGTTCCCTGGGTCAGGGTATTTCCCATGGTGTTGGCATGGCCTTAGCTGCGAAACGAAATAAGCAAGATTATAAAGTGTATGTGTTGCTAGGTGACGGTGAGATACAAGAGG
>JBMNSO010000129.1:0-5133 GCA_050945235.1 Mahellales bacterium | reverse complement strand
GGTAGGTCTGGTGGAAATCTGAAGAATCCTTAAATTTTTCATGGCCTTTATTACGTTGCTAACCGCCAAGAATTTTTGAAAACCTTCTTTAAAATCATCACTATCCAACCAGCTATTGGTAAGATAAGTAAAGGGAACCTTGAACCGCCTTAATACCTTACCGGTGGCAAACAAACCGCACTGAGTATCCCTGGTTCGTAGTCCATTTTCCAAGGGAGCCTCGTCCCTGGGGCCCCATATTAATACAGGTACATCCATGGCTTTGGCCACCTTGGCCACCAAGGCTTCCGAACCGAAATTACAGTGGGGAAAAAACAGGGCATCTATCTTTGCCTTTTTAAACCTGTCAATTATGGCTTCCAAGTCACCATCGTTGAACAACAGCCCTTCTTCATTAATACCCTCAAGATCGGTTACTTCCACTCCCCAATTGACGATCCTATCCTTGATCAGTTTTTTGTACTTAATGGCTTCTTCCTTACTGAACACGTCCCTCCTGGTAGGGGCGTATCCCAACTTAATCACCGTCCTGGCCATAGATTTCTCCTCCTTGTAAATCGATTTACTTTTTCTGTTTAATTATATTCTACACTGTCCACAAAAATCCTGCATGGTTATTCATTATTTGAATAAAACCCGATGGGTGCCTCATTATCAGTGGAATTGCGTATACAAAGGTTTGTATTTATTATCAACTGTGTTATCCTTCCATCCCCAGTGTCCATTCTGGCCTTTAACAAGGCTATCCCTTCACGGGCAATTGTATCCAATGGAACGGCGGCGGTTGTTACGGAAGGCTGGTACATAGCCGATAAGGATATGTTGTCAAAACCGGCTACCGCAATATCATCAGGTACCTTTAAATTCCTGCTCAGTAAGTATTTGATACAGCCAATGGCCAGTATATCATTGGCGCCTACCAAGGCAGTGGGATGGTCACCGGCCATGGTAAACTCCCGGGCAGCCAGGTATCCGGTAAGCAGAGTATAATCACCTGAAGCCACAAAGCCGTCCCTTACCTTAAATCCAGCATCGTCCATTGCCCGTTTATAGCCAAGATATTTTTCCCTCGAGATAAGACTGTCTTTGGGTCCGCCTATATACCCTATATTGGTATGTCCCCTTTGGATCAAATGCTGTGTAACCTTATACATCCCATCAAAAACATCCACGACAATGGAATCAAACTTAGGATTACCTATCCTCCATCCAATAACCACCAGGGGCACGCCGATGTCCCTTTGCTGTATAATCTCGTTTAATTCCTTGTATTCATCCACAAAACATAAAATTATACCATCTACATGGGAAATAGATATCTTCGTGGTAAAATAGGTCATTATATCTTGGGTATTTTCTGGTGTGTACAGAATAGTATTCAATCCGCTATTCAGCGCATGATTTCTTATAGCCGCAAAGGCCTCCGCGAAAAAGGGATTGACAATATCCTGGGAAACTACAGCAATTGTATTGGTCCTTCCCGTTCTCATACTTTGGGCCAAGGGGCTGGGGCAATAATTGAGCTCTTCCATAGCCCTTTGTACCTTAAGCCTGGTCTCTTTCCTCACCCTGGATGGATTATTTATCACTTTAGAAACGGTAGCCGTTGAAACCCCGGCCAGTCTTGCCACGTCCTTGATAACAGCCATTTACAATCCCCCAAATAACTATTGCGATATATAAATATATAATATTTTAAAACAATTACCGCCTTTTGTAAATCGATTTAGGGTACACAGCATCATTAGCTATTATCAAGATGTACGGCATTACCGGCTGTCCTGCGGCTTAATATCCTTTCTATACTCATAAAAACGTAGGGACTTCATACCTGCAGCCCGGGCGGCTTCAATCCCTACATCGGAATCCTCTATTACTATACAGTTCTGCGGCGCAACCTTCAACTTGTCAGCAGCACAGAGAAACAGATCCGGCTGGGGTTTCCCCCGTTTCACATCTTCAGATGTTACTATGACATCGACTTCTATATGGAACTGCTCCATAATGGGCAAAATCGACGGTCGGGAACTGCCGGTGGCTATGGCAACGGGTATACCCTCCCTCTTCAGCAGTTTAAGTAATTGTATATTGTTGACTATTGGGGATACATGGTTATTAAGGGTTTTAGCTATTTCAGTCTTTCGTTTGTAAATAGCATCGACGTCAAGATCCTTTCCTGCTCTACGACAAAAGTACGCTATTTGTTCTCTGCCTGTCATACCGGCTTGAGAATAGAATTGCTTTTTATCTATAGGTACACCGTATTCTTCTAAGGCCTTTTTATAACACCGATAATGGGCTTCCATGGTATTTACCAGAACACCATCAAAATCAAATATATAGGCAAAGCCCATTGATTACACACCTCCCAATCATGAAAACAATCAAAGATTTGATATTATGTAAAAAATCACTTTTTTTGGATAGTTCATACTATTTAAATGTCATCTTACTGCCTATATGTACAATACCGCCCTTACGGCATCTATTATATCCTCCTCCTGGGGTATCACAGCCCTTTCATTATTGGGAGCAAAGGGTATGGGGGTATCGGGTACACATACCCGCTTGATAGGTGCATCTAAATAAAACAAACCATTTTCCGCCACCACGGCTGATATTTCAGATGCTACACCACAGGTTCTTACATCCTCGCTGACTATTACCAAACGTCCGGTCTTTTCCACTGACTTTAGGATTGTGTCCTTATCCAAGGGTACCAAAGTCCTGGGATCGATAACCTCCACATCTATGCCTTTGTTTTCCAACTTTTGGGAAGCCTTAATGGATTTATGGAGCATATATCCGGTGGCCACTATTGTTGCATCCCTGCCGGGGCGCTTAATATCAGCGACGCCAAAGGGTATGGTATATTCCTCCTCCGGTGCGGGCTTAAAAACGTCTCCCAATCCGTCCACCGCCGTCATGGCCTTACCTCCGGGCGAACTGCCACCATACAGCATTTTGTGTTCAAAAAACATTACAGGATTATCGTCCCTTATGGCTGTTTTTAGTAGTCCCTTTGCATCGTAGGGTGTGGAGGGTATAACTACTTTCAATCCAGGGGTATGCATAAACCATGCTTCCAGGGATTGGGAATGCTGAGCCGCCCGCCCGGTAGCGCCTATAGGTGCCCTGATGACCAAGGGTACCTTTACCTGTCCCCCCAGCATAAACCGTGCCTTGGCAGCCTGATTGCATACCTGATCCATACCACAGGCAATAAAATCGTTAAACTGTATCTCCGCCACCGGTCTGAGCCCGGTCATGGCAGCACCCACTGCAGCCCCTATTATTGCTGTTTCAGAAATAGGTGTATCCCTAACCCGGTCTTCGCCATACCTTTCTAAAAGGCCCTCCGTAACCCGATAGGAACCTCCAAATACGCCTATATCCTCACCAAGGAGCACTACATTTTCATCCCTGTCCATCTCTTCCATAAGCGCCTGTCTTAAGGCATCCACCATTTTAGTCGCTTCCATAATAATATTTCCCCCCTTAGGCATAGATATAATTTTTATAGTCCAATGGTTCGGTATCCGGGCTGTTCTCTGCAAAAGCTACCGCAGCCTCTATTTCTCTGTCCACTTGGTTATCGATGTTTGCCAAATCCTTTGCTTCAATTTTTAATTCCTTGGTTAAAAATTCTATAAACATGGGGATGGGATCTCGCCTTTGCCACTGCTTCAACTCTTCATCGGTCCTGTAATTGGGCTTTTCAAATCGTGAATGACCCTTGAACCTGTAGGTCTTGCATTCCAGAAGGGTGGGACCCTGTCCCGCTCGAGCCCTTGCTATTGCACATCCCGCTTTGTCATAAACATCCCTTACATCCATACCATCCGCCACCAACCCGGGTATGCCATATCCTACCGCCCTATCGGCAATATTCTCAATCGGGGTAGTCCTCCTGTAATGGGTGGAAAAGCCATATATATTATTTTCGCAGACGAATATTACCGGCAGTTTCCATATAGAAGCCAGGTTGATTCCCTCATGGAAGGCCCCTTCATTGGAGGCTCCGTCGCCGAAAAATACCACGGACACCCGGTCAGTCCCTTTGTATTTACAGGACCATCCTGCACCCACTGCAATGGGAATACCAGCCCCTACAATACCATTGGCGCCCAACATACCAACGTTGACATCTGCAATATGCATTGACCCGCCCATCCCCTTGCAACTGCCGGTCCTCTTTGCGAACATTTCAGCCATCATAGCATTAATATCGGCACCCTTGGCAATACAATGCCCATGTCCCCTGTGGGTACTGGTGACATAATCCTCATTATTTAAATGGACACACACCCCTGCCGCCACCGCTTCTTCACCGATATACTGATGCATGCTGCCGGGCATAGGCCTTGTCAAAAACAGTTCGTAAAGCTTTTCCTCAAATTTCCGAATCTGAATCATCTTTTTATATATCTTTAACGCTATCTGTTTTTCCATAATGACCACACCCCCTTAATTATTCTTCTTCTACCGCAATTAATCGAACAGGGCAGGAATCCAGCCCCACAATAGGTATGGGCAGCACGAAAAGGATAAACCTTTGCTTTTTCAGTTGATCTAAGTTTGCTGCAAATTCTATAATTGGGATTTCATTATCCATAAGCAGTTGATGATTAGGCTGGTTGGGTTCTCCCTTAACTTCTATTCCTGAGGCATCGGAGCCTATTAAATTGATTTTCTTGTCCAGCACCAACCATCTTATGGCGTCCTTTGTTATGTAAGGCCGGTCATGGGAACGCTCCGTTCTGTAAAACCGGGCACAGTTAAAATTGAATAATACCATGTCCCCCTCTTTTATCTTGTTGTCATGTTCCATTAATTCCTCCAGAGTTACAGCATCCTCGGGTTTTTTATGGGTAAAATCAAGAAGCAGGCAGTCACCGATGAGTCTTTCCAAGGGAAAATTTCCTGCATCCATACCATACTTGTTATGATGATAAGGAAACTCTATATGGGTACCACAATGGGAAGACATATCAATATCTTGAAGTATGTACCAAACATCATCGTCCCTTTTATATTGAGGATATAAATCATCAGTGAAATGGGTCTTTAAGTTAAGATGATATTCCTCCTTACCCGGATAGAGTTTATGGCTTAAATCCACAATCCTGCCCT
>JBMNSO010000128.1:0-5203 GCA_050945235.1 Mahellales bacterium | reverse complement strand
CGGGTCAGGCCGGACAAGGCGGGTATAAAGTCTGGGGCCTTGGCGGGCAGTGCAATCATAGATAAAAGAATCGTACTCATAATTGATATTATAAGCCTGATTAGCCAGGCGGAAGATGCTACCTTCATGGACAAAATTATCAAGTAAGGGAGAGGACAAAATGATTAGAAAAAAAACCAGCCTTAAAATGAAGCTCATAGTTATAACATCGCTTTCCATAATTGTTTCGATAGCCGTTGTTGCCATAGGGGCTATTACCGTGGGCAGGGACACCATTATAGACCAGACCGGCCACAACCTGGAGATCATAATGGACGCCCATAATGAAATGCTGGGCATATACCTTAATGAACGGGTGGGGGATATTAGCGCAATTGCATCCAACAATGTCATAACCGATACCGATGCAACCGCCTATCAAAAGAAACAGGCCCTGGAAAGCCTCAAGGCCAGTTACGGCAATACATATCTGGATGTCCTGCTTATAGATACAGAAGGTAATCTCATCACCGCCACCGGCGACAAAACC
Source organism: Mahellales bacterium (assembly GCA_050945235.1). Lineage (GTDB taxonomy): Bacteria > Bacillota > Clostridia > DUOD01 > DUOD01 > DUOD01. The sequence goes on along the minus strand of JBMNSO010000128.1, from coordinate 4,674 downwards.
AGAAGTTTTTACGGTGACACCGTCTGGTTCCAACAGACCATGGCCAAGGATAATGTCCACTATGAGCTGCGGATGAGCACCGATTATGCTGATTATCTAATGACCTTTAGCAGTCCGGTCAGATCGCCGGCCGGCGAGGTAATCGGGGTTGTTACCTCCCGGATGGGCAAAGAGGCCTTTAACCTGGTATTGGGAGAAATGCAGAAGGAGTTTGAAGACGCGGGCATGATCGGCAGCTATCCTTACATTGTGGACAGCCAGGGGGTGGTGATCTGGCATCCCAATGAAGAGCATATAGGAACACTGAATGTGGCCCAAAGGGATGATAAGCTGGGGGAAGTAGGCCAAAAGATGATACAGGGCCTTCATGGTGTCGACGACTATGACTTCGAAGGCGTGGAAAAGATAGTTGCCTATGGTCCCGTACGGCAGGTGGGACAGTTTGACGGCCTGGGCTGGTCCATGGCGGTAACCCTCAACTACGAGATACTGCTCAGCCCGGTTAATGAGTTAATAATAAACATTTTAATAATAGGCCTGATTATGGTAGCGGTGGCCGCCTTTGTAATGTGGTGGTTTACTTCCAGGAACTTAAAGCCCCTTTATGAAACCACCGGCATGTTAAAGGAGATAGCCCAGGGCGAAGGCGATCTCACCAAACGGATAACTGTTTCTACCGGGGATGAGATAGGTGAAATGGGCGAGTACTTCAACCAGTTCATACAAAAGATACAGGAGATTGTGAGGGAGATAATGAACAATACCGATACACTGAAGCAGGCGTCGGGTTCACTGTCGGAAACCGCAGAAAACCTGGCCTCCTTCAGTGAGGAGACCACTGCCAAGACCGAGCAGGTCAGCTCGGCGGTGGAAGAGATCAGCGCCACCATCTCTGATTCTGCCCAAGTCACAGCCGAGGTCAATAAAAACATAGCCACCATAGCCTCCGCAGTGGAGGAAATGTCGGCCACCATACGGGGCCTGGCTTCGGCATCGGAACAGACCTCCACCGGTGTAAACCAGGTAACCGAACTGATGGCATCCGCTGCCGAAAGGATCAGTAATGTGGCGGCAAACTCCACCGATATATCCGATGCCGTTAATAACGTGGCGTCGGCGGTTAAGGAGATAGACCTGTCGCTGGGTGAGGTGTCCTCAAATTGCGAGCGTTCCATTTCCATCACAAACAACGCAGCCATGAGGGTGGAGGAGACCAATAAAATCATAGAAAAGCTGAGCATTGCATCAAAACAAATAGGCAGGATAGTAAACGTAATAAATGATATAGCCGACCAGACCAACATGCTGGCCCTTAATGCAGCCATAGAAGCCGCAGGGGCGGGGGAGGCCGGTAAGGGTTTTGCCGTGGTGGCTAACGAGGTAAAGGAGCTGGCACGACAGACCGCCGAAGCCACCGAGGAGATAGAACAGCAGATTGAGGACATGCAAGGCAGTATGAACGATGCCGTGACCGCCGTCGGTACCATTACCTCGGTAATCGGAGAGACAATAGACATTACCAATACCATTGCCTCTGCGGTTACACAGCAGAGCACCGCCACCTCCGATATAGCCCGGGCGGTTACACTGGCGGCCGAAAAGGTGGAGCACGTGTCCAGGGATATTAAGGATGTGGCCCAAAGTGTGGAGGATGCGGCAGCCAATTCAGAAGAATCATCAAAGGCTGTTAAGGACATAGCCCGTTCCGCAGCCGAGTTGTCGGTGGCTTCCAATGATATAGCCGGGAACACCGAAAGGATATCCTCCAGCGTCTCTGAAATGGCCAGGTCGGCCAATGAGATGTCCATAGGCTCCAATGAGATATCCCATAATATACAGGAGATAAGCATAGCGTCTTCCGAAGTGGCCTCCAATGCAGTCAATACCAGTGAAGAGGCCAGGAAGACTGCAAAGATAGCAAATAAGCTTAGTGAAATGGTGAAACAGTTCAAGGTATAGCAAAATATGAAGACACGGAGGATTAACAATTGGTTGACCCAAAAAGAAAAGCAATCAAGGTGGCCATACCACCCTTTAGAAAAGCCAACTTCGTATTAATAGCTTCCTCCACCGGCGGTCCCAGGGCATTGGACGCCATAATACCTCAATTATCGCCGCAGTTGAAGGCCTTTATACTGGTGATACAACATATGCCCAGGGGTTATACCTCAGGCCTTGCCCAAAGTCTTAACAGCAAATCCAAGGTATCGGTACAGGAGGCTGTCGACGGCTGTATACTGCGACCCGGTGAGGTAATCATCGCCCCCGGTGGCTATCATATGGGCATTGCCAAAAACAAACGGGGCCAGTACCTGGTACGGTTGTACGACGGTCAACCGGTCAATGGTGTAAAACCCTCGGCGGATATTCTGTTTGAGGAAGTCAGCAGGGTCTGCAGGAGTGAAAATATATTGGTGGTTATTTTGACGGGCATGGGTAATGACGGGTACCGGGGCATCCTGTCTTTAAAGGAGATAGGATGCCACTGTATAACCCAAAGCGAGGAGAGCTGTGTGGTATACGGTATGCCAAGGCGGGTGGAAGAGGCCGGCTTGTCCGACGAGATCCTGGACCTGGACAGGATTGCCATGAGAATAAACTACCTGGGCCTTGGAGAGGAGAGGTAGATGCTACTTAGTATAACAAGAAGGGAATTTGAACAGTTAAAGGACTATATAGAGAAAAACTGCGGCATACTGGTGGACGACGATAAACAATACCTAATGGAAAGTAGACTTTCCAAGCTGTTGACACAAACGGGCTGTAGAAGTTTCGGGGAATTTTATATGAAGATAAATACGGAGCACAACCAGCAGCTCCGGGACAGGGTTATAGATGCCATAACCACCAACGAAACGATGTGGTTTAGGGACAAAACGCCCTGGGTTTTACTTGGGGAAATCCTTCTTCCCCAATATATAAAGGAGCTTAGGACGGGCAGGCGGGATATTGTAAAGATATGGAGTGCGGCGTGTTCCACCGGCCAGGAGCCCTATTCCATAGCAATGGCCATAGACAGTTACCTGAGAAGGCACGGGATAACGGATATAAACAGTCGAAGGTTCCGGATATTAGCCACCGATATTTCCCACAGCGTACTGGAAACCGCACGGCAGGGGATTTACGACGGTATTTCAATGACCCGGGGCCTGGACGATGGTTACCGCAACAGGTATTTTACCCGAAGGGGCAACACGTGGGTTATCAGTGAGGATATACGTAATATGGTGGAATTTAGGCAGTTTAACCTGCAAAAGGATTTCACCCGCCTGGGAACCTTTGACCTGGTATTTTTAAGATATGTCATGATATATTTCTCCCAGGGTATGAAATCCAGCGTTCTAAGGAAGATGGCCGGTGTATTAAAGAGTGGTGGTGTGCTTTTGATGGGCAATTCGGAGATCTTTACCGACTACCACCGGCAGTACCGAAGAAAGGTTAAGGATAATATTGTATACTACCAGCTTATGAAACCAACGGATAAATAGTCAATGGATCCGACCTTTACAGGGGCTGGTATAAAATAAGGGGGGTTAAGTTAAGGATGAAAAGTGTTTTAATAGTTGACGATTCGCCGATGATACATAAACTACTGAGCAGTGTACTGAGTGAGAACGGGTATACTGTATGCGGCCATGCATACAATGGCAAGGAAGGGGTGGAGAAGTTCAGGGAGTTGTCGCCCGATATAGTGTTTATGGACATAACCATGCCGATAATGGACGGCCTGGAGGCGGCCGGAATAATAAAACAAGAAGCACCGGAACAAAGGCTTATAATGCTAAGTGCAATGGGCGACGAAGAGGTGATGAGGGATGCCGGGCAATTGGGCGTAGATGTTTTTCTTAAAAAGCCCTTTGATGCCTATAAAATAATAAGCGCCATTTCAAAGGTAAGCTAGAGGAGGCGTAATATTATGGAAGAAAAACTGTATAATACCTTTGTCAACAGTGCAATCAGTATCCTGAAAAATACCGCGGGATTATCCATCGAAAAGATAGGAAGTCCCAGGGAAACCCACGGACAGCAGATATCCCTGGGTATTTCATCGGTGGTATCCTTTGCCGGCAGGATTAAGGGGAGGTGTATCATCGATATGGACACAACGGTGGCGCTGGATATTGCAGGGAATATCATGGGTGCCAAGTACGATTATATAAAGGATCCAATGGTGCTTTCCACCATATCAGAGCTCAATAATATAATTGCCGGGGACAGTATTACCATGCTCAATAACGACCTTGGTCTGGGTTTGAGGCTGGCCCCGCCGGTGGTATTTACCGGCCGGCAGGTGATCATATATTCCAGTCAGGTTAAGCAGGTAACCGTGGATGTTGATACACCGAAGGGCAGGATGAGATTAAGTATTGCCTGGGAAGGGAGTTTATGATATGCGGAAAGAGTATGTGAACATATTTGTAACAGCCCTTGAGAAGGTATTGGGTCAGTTCGGGTTCAATGAAGTAACTCTTCTTCAGGAAAGCACAAAACAGCAGCTGTCTATAGACAGGGACTTTACCGTTGTGGTGGGTATGACCGGTAATATGAGGGGTAATATAGCCTATTCCTTTTCCGACAAAACGGCCAGGAAGCTAATTTCGGCCATGATGATGGGCGCACCGGTGGATACCATGGACGATATGGCCCTGAGCGCCGCTGCCGAGTTGTTCAATA
>JBMNSO010000127.1:0-5224 GCA_050945235.1 Mahellales bacterium | reverse complement strand
CAACATACCAATGATCCCTCACCTACTCCCAATCTTATAGCCTGGGCCCTGATCACCTCATCCGGTATCGATATAATTCTTATATAACTGCCTACTTTTGCATTGTCCAGGGTCATAATAATTCCTACCAAATGAAAATTATTATCAATAAACATTAATACTTATCCTTATATTCTATTTATATTGTAAAAGTATTGAGAATGATTGTCAATATCTTTTGCGTTATATGATATAAAAAAAGCAGCGCAGCTGCTTCTTTTATACAGATTTTCGTATTTAATCCTCCCAGTCCTCGGGTAATGCTGTTTCTACATATTTTTCATATGCCAGTTCAAGTTCAGTTTCATCATCGATGGCAACATATATATCCTGGCCACTGTTATCCCTGTCGATCCTTAAAATTATAACCTCATCATCTTCTACGCCATCCATCTTCGTCAATGGATGTAATACAACATATTTATTTTCCTTGATGTCAAGGGTAATTATATGCTCAAAGGCGACCTTGTTATTGTTTTCATCTAATAATTCCACCTTTTCATGGCGATTATGTGTCATAGGATTCCCTTCTTTCAACAATGGTTTTGTTTTTGTGCTAAGATTATATCATTAATCCTAGATTACTGCCCTTTATTGTTTATCATATCCAAATAGTTTTGTAAAATAATAACGGCAGCAATTTTATCGATAACCTTCCTCCTCTTTTTCCGGGTTATATCACCACTGACAAGCATTTTTTCAGCGGACATAGTGGATAACCTCTCGTCCCAGTAAATAATATCTATATTTTTATACTGGTAAAGGCTGCTGCAAAAAGCCTTCACCTTTTCACTTTGGGGTCCCAGGCTGCCGTCCATGTTCTTAGGCAATCCTACTACCAATTTTTTTGCATCGTATTTGTCTATCACTTCATGGATGTATTTAATATCCTTATCTTTATTTACCCTGGTATAACTCTCAATACCCTGTGCTGTCCAGCCCAGGGCATCGCTTACAGCTATACCGATTCTTTTATCCCCGATATCAAGTCCCAATAGCCGCATATCATATCACCCTAAATAATTTTAATACAGAATAAGGGACACCTTGCCCCACAATATCCACATAGTATACATTTTTGCTGATCCACTCGGGCTTTACCTTCAATGATTTCCAACGCCTTCTGACTACAACGGTCTTTACATTTTCCGCATCCTTGGCACCAGTCGTCTATATGGAGCTTCCGCCGGTATCGTCTCAACTTGTTGTCAAGATCTTCCGGTATCCTTTGTCCATCGAAAATCGCAATATTGGCTAAAATCTCTTCCACTGTTTGCATTCCTACTGCAATGGAGTGTATGTTTTCCAAACCCAGTACAAAATCAAAACATGCCTGTCTGTCCTTTAAGAGTGTTCCTCCACCCAGGGGTTTCATTGCATATATACCTTTGCCGGCCTTATAAGCACCATTTATTGCCTTTAACATGTCATCGATGCCTCCATCTTCTATGCCTATGCCCTTATAATTGACTATTGGGTGGATAACCTGAATACCGTCATATTTAATACTGGCCGTTACAGCTCTTATATTGTGGGTGGACAGCCCCACCGCTCTTATTAATCCCCTATCCCTTGCCTTTAAATAATATTCAAGGGCTTCATAGTGGCCCTTGATCGTTAAATCGCTCTCCTGTTCATGCATTAAAAAAATATCAATATAGTCGGTATCCATTTCCCTTAAAGCCTTTTCGAGGCTTTGTTGAGCTCCTTGGGCGTCATAGGCATAGGATTTGGTGGCAATTACCATATCCTGCCTAGGCCTCGATTTTATAAAGCCCTTCAGGTATTCATAGGTGTCATATAACTCGGCAGTGTCATAAAAGTTTATGCCCTTATCAAAGGCATAAGCAAGCAGGTCCATACCCTCGTTTATGGAAAGGTTTCTCTGCAAGGGACTGATGGTTAAGCATCCGAAACATATAGCCGAAACCCTTATCCCGGTTTGACCTAATATAGTATATCTCAATCCTTTTTCTCCTAATTATGTAGAATTATTTAGTGTTGTTGATATTTTCCTGTATATAATACCTGACCAATTCTTCTAATAATTCGTCCCTTTCCAGCTTACGAATCAGATAACGGGCATCCTTAAAACTGGTAATGTAGGTCGGATCTCCGGAAATAAAGTATCCAACGATTTGATTAATTGGATCGTATCCCTTTTCCTCCAAGGCCTTATATACGTCAATTAGAATATCTCGAGCCTTATTGGAATTTTCCTTTTCCAGTTTGAATTTCATGGTTTCCTGGAGCTTATTTTCCATTTTAAACCCGCCTTCCAAATATATCTTTACTATAATCATAAGGTATTTATGGTTTTTTTTCAAATAAAAAAAATAAGGTACGGACAATTCATACCTTATTTTTCCCTTTTATCGATTACTTTTATTCCCTACATTTGTTCTCTTATCAGCTCATATGCGTTATTGATAACCTGATCGAGTTTTTCAATATTCTTTCCACCGGCCTGGGCCATATCCGGCCTTCCACCGCCGCTGCCGCCCAGCTGTTGGGCAAGGGACCTGGCAATATTCCCACAGTGCAAACCTTTGTTTACAATGTCCTTGGTGGCCGAGGCTATGATTATTATTTTTCCTTCCGTTACACTGAAGAGTATAACCAGGCACGATGACATCTTATCTTTCACTCTATCGGCTATTGTCCTCAGTTCCTCGGCCTTCTTATCGTCAACCCTGGCTACGACTGTATTCATGCCGGAAATGGTTTTTACATTGTCTAACATGTCATCAATTAACCGGTTGGCTGAGCTGCTCTTTAGCAATTCCAATTCCTTTTCCTTTTGTTTTATAGATTTGGTGAGATCATCCACTCGGTTTTCCACATCATTGATATTTGTTTTCAGCTTTTTGCTTATGATTTTAAGTTTACTTTCACAACTGTTAAGATATTCCAAGGCCTCAAACCCTGTCACAGCTTCAATACGCCTGACTCCTGCAGCCACTCCCGTTTCACTGATTATTTTAAAGGGTCCTATTTCCCCCGTGCTTTTTACATGGGTACCTCCACATAGCTCCATGCTGAACTGACCCATTTTTACCACCCGTACGGTATTGCCGTATTTTTCTCCGAATAAGGCGGTCGCTCCCATTTTCACAGCGTTGTCCATGGAGGTTTCTATTACATCCACCCTTACATTCTCCATGATCCTTTCGTTTACTATTCTTTCCACATTATCGATTTCCCCTTCCTCCAAGGAAGAAAAATGGGAAAAATCAAATCTCAATCTTTCCGGTGTCACCAGGGAACCCGATTGTTGTACATGGGTGCCCAATACATCCCTCAAAGCCTGGTGTAAAAGATGGGTGGCGCTGTGATTCCTGGCGGTGGATAACCGGGCTTTGACGTCAACTTCGGCAACTAAAGGATCCCCAGTTTTAACGCTGCCTTCCACCACTTTACATAAATGAACTATAACCTTTCCTACCTTTTTACATTCTAGTACGTCAATTACAGTACCTCGATTTCTTAGTTTACCGGTGTCCCCTACCTGTCCCCCGCTTTCACCATAAAAAGGTGTTTTGTCAAGTATTAAAGAAACCCTATCGCCCCTTCGGGCCTCTTCGATTGCCTTGTTATCGGACAAAATTGCAACTACATTGCAGGTATCGTTAAAAGTGTCATACCCTGTGAAAAGGGTGTCCTTTTTTATACCGGCTAAATTATTTGTTTCTTCATTACCCATATAGTCGGTTTCTGTTCTTGCCTGGCGGGCTCGCATTCTTTGTATGTTCATCTGATGTTGGAATTCGGCTTCGTTCACTGTGAAGCCTTGTTCCGACAACAGTTCACTCGTCAGTTCAAGGGGAAAACCATAGGTATCATACAGTTTAAAGGCCTTTTCTCCAGACAACGTTGTGGTATTGTTTCTTTTCATTTCTTCAATATATTCCGTTACTATTTCCATACCCAAATCGATTGTTTCCTGGAACCGCTCTTCTTCCATTTTTATTACCTTTTTAATGTAGTCTTGCTTATCACTTAAATCCGGGTATGCGCTACAAGAGGACTCAATGACCAGCTGGGAGACTTTATATAGAAATAGCTCATCAATACCCAGTTTTCTCCCATGTCTGGCCGCCCTTCTTAACAATCGTCTTAATACATATCCCCTACCTTCATTTGAAGGTAGGATTCCATCGGAGATCATAAAGGTGATACCCCTGATATGGTCAGTGATAACCCTTATTGATACATCTGTAGCACTGGAAGACCCATATTTTTTGCCGGTGATTGCGCACACATAGTCCACTATGCTTTTTATAGTATCCACATCAAACAAGGAATTTACGCCCTGCATTATAGCAGCTATTCGCTCAAGTCCCATACCGGTGTCAATGTTGGGATGTTCCAACTTGGTATACTCACCGTCCTCGGTTCTGTAAAACTGTGTAAATACCAGATTCCAAAACTCTATATACCGGTCACAATCGCATCCTACGCCGCAATCCTTTTTACCGCAGCCGTTTTCTTCTCCCCTATCGAAATATATTTCGGAACAGGGTCCGCAGGGCCCGACGCCTATTTCCCAAAAGTTATCTTCCTTGCCCAGCCTGACAATCCTTTCCTTAGGTATGCCAATGCTATTATTCCAGATTTCGAACGCTTCCTGGTCATTTTCGTAGATGCTTATCCACAGTCTTTCTCTGGGCAGAGATAATACCTCGGTAACGTATTCCCATGCCCATGTTATGGCTTCCTTCTTAAAATAATCACCGAAGGAAAAATTGCCCAGCATTTCAAAGAAGGTTCCGTGTCTTGCCGTTTTACCCACATTTTCTATATCCGGAGTCCTTATACATTTCTGACATGTAACCACTCTCTTGCTAGGCGGCGTTTCTTGGCCGGTAAAATATGGCTTTAGAGGCGCCATGCCCGAGTTTATCAATAATAGACTCTTGTCATTTTGGGGAATCAATGAAGAACTGGGCAATATCAAATGATCCTTTGACTTAAAAAAGTTTAGAAAGGATTTTCTAATATCATTCAATGAAACTGGTTTCATCTAAGTTCCTCCTTATAGGTTTAGTGTGCTTACATATGTTAAAGTGCCTGCTAATAACGCTTTGAGCGCTGACAATTATAAATGTAATGATAAAAAACTCTCATACTTAATAGTAGTACGAGAGCCACTATCTAAAAATTATAAGATATTAAGCATTGTTTG
>JBMNSO010000126.1:0-5258 GCA_050945235.1 Mahellales bacterium | reverse complement strand
GCGCCCCTTTCAAGGTTGTAGCCCACGTTGTGTTGACCTAATAGGGAGGTGCCGACGGATATACCCCTGGCCAGGCCCCTTAACAGCCCTGACTTCTTATAGGTTTTTGACGGTATAAACTGGGTCTTATAACCGTCTTGGCAAATATCACAATAAAAAGTGAATTGAAATCCTGCTTCCGTACTATTGTCTTCATAATTCCTGGTAAAGGGTCGTAATACCAAATTGTTTCACTCCTTTAATTAAATTATAGAAATATTATAGCGGTTTTCCGCATTTTATACATTTACTGCCTATGGGTGGCTGTTCCAATCTGCATTTTGGGTTGGGGCAGGCCACCAGCAGAGGACTGTTACAGTGTTGGCAGCAATCGTCGAAGAAGGTCTTATTGCCGCATTTGGGACAGGTAATATACAGCGGCAGTCCACAGCAATTGCACTTTTGCCAGTTTGTGTCAATGGGGTTTCTGCACTTAGGGCATCTTACGATTAAGGGATCCCTTTTACCGCATATCGGACATGTATTGGAGTCAGGTGGAATGAAGTTATCACACTTGCGGCAGGGTTGTTTATAGCCGGCCATACTTTCACCTCCTTTTATTCCATCGTTTATCCTTGGACTGGTCACTAACGTTAAATGTGAGCAAATCCATAACGTCCTGCTTCCACTGCTCGGGAGAAGAATGTATTACCCTGCCGATAAACAGATGCCGTAAAGTCTTGAGGGAATGGAGATTGTCTATGGCGAACCTGTATTTTAGATATCGTGGGTTTTTAAGTTGTTTTTCCGAAAGGTAAATGGGTTCTCTGCGGAAATTTACCATCAGCATTGAGAAATTGAGCATATTGATTATATCATCTGTTTTTTGGTTAAGCTGTTCTATAGATTTAAAGCCTTTATATTCTTCTCGATCGGTTATCCTAAAGAAATAAGTAGCGCCGCCCTTGTCCTTTTCCGTAAAGGCCGTCATTGCCACGGCATTTCCGGGTTTATTGGGGTCCATATCATATATAGGTACTAAAAGCCAAATATACTCATCGGTTAGATCACCCATCAGCCCCCTTTTAATACCAATGCAAATCCGATCCTGCCGGCCCAGGGATTTTAAGAAATGGTATTCTTCTTTAATACTGTGGTTATTAATCTTATCTTCCAGCTTGAGCCAAATCTGGGGGTCGACGGCTTGTATATCCATTCTTTTTACGGCCTTGCCGTCCTTCATAATTTGGGTAATTTTTCGGGCATTTATAGGACTCGTTTTGTCAAGCAAGTCTTTAATGGATTCCTGGAGTTTAAGAGATAGGTTGGTCATAACCTGTGAAAGGGTTTTTACAAACAAGTCAAACTGATCTGCCATTTTGGACAGTACAAACCTTTCACCGGTATCTGTAACTAATTCAATGGCATAATCCTGTTTGGTTATGCCGAAAATAACACCATAGGGCAGTCTAAAGGGATACTGATCCTCAGGTATTATTACCAAGCCTGTCTCATATAGCCTGGCCTCACAGAGCATGGTGGTAGACAAACCGGTGACGGGGTTTAAAGATGTGAGCTGGGCTTTGACGGACACCCCGGAATATGCCTCCTCCATGAGCAAGTCCTTAATCAATACCTGGTTGCGCAGCCTTGTAATATCCCTTGAAAAATCCTCGTATTTGTAACCTAAATTATAGAGAGTAAGGGTTTCGCCTGACGATAATATCAGCTTTAGTCTGTAATCGCCTAAGGTTATGGACACAATATCCTGATAAGGGATGGGGAAGGGAATATCAAATTCGGGTATCACCATAAGCTTTTCTTCATCCAGCCTGGCCTGGCCACTGCCCTCGGCCTGTGGGGTGTTGTTTTCATCGGTAAGAGAATAACTCAAAGGGCATTCCAGGATGACCGTTGAAACATTCTCCTCATTATTTTGCTGGCTCTGTTGGCTATCGGGCTGTTCAGTCATAGTACTGCCTCCGTTCTGGCAAGAGTAAATTATGACTATATTATACCAAATAATAGAAGAGTATAACAATGTTAAGGAAAAAATTAAATAATACCAAGATAGGATGGTGCTGTTTATTGTTTTTTGCCCTGTGAGTTTAATCGCCTTTGGATAAACCTGTTCAATAACAGTTTAATAACCGCCATCGCCGGTACACCCAAAAACATGCCCACTACGCCAAAGGCTCCTCCGCCTACCACTATGGCCAGGATTATCCAAAAGGGTTTAAGCCCTAACTTGTCGCCTAGTATTTTGGGTCCTAGGTACCAACCGTCAAACTGCTGAAGGAGGAATATGAATATCAATACCCAGAGGGCCATTATTGGGCTGTTAAATAGGGTGATTACCACTGCGGGGATTGCGCCTATAAAGGGGCCGAAATAGGGTATCATATTGGTAACGCCTACTATAACACTGATAAGGGCGGCATAGGGCACCCCTAATATCAACAGCCCAAGGAAGCAAATTATACCTATTATTGCGGAATCGATGGTTTTGCCGATTATAAATCGCTTGAATATGGAGTTTACTTCCTTGGTAAAGTTAATGATCTTTTGGGCCCTTCTTTGTTTCAAAACTGCAATCAACAGCTTTTTACCGCTTCTTATGAAATTTTCCTTATCGTACAACATATATACGGATATTATAATTCCCACTATAAACTTAATAACAACAGCCGTTACATCTATTGCTTTGGTTATTATATTTTTTAAGGACAGGTTTACAAGGGAATTTATTTGATCTCCGATATTCTTAATATTTTCCCTGACAAATTGGGTGATACCATGCTCATCATATGGCTCCAGCTTTGAAAGCAAGTTATTGATCCACTCATCGGCTTCTCTCAAATACATGGGTATATTGGATATGATATCCTTAGCACTGTCTATTATCCGTGGGATAATTATTATTAAAACAAGGGCGGTTACTCCCAAAAAAGCCAAATATACAATTATTAAACTAAAAACTCGCTTAATTTTAAATTTTTTTTCTATGAATACCATTAATGGATTTAAGAAATAGGCAATGGCAAAGCCCCACAAAAAATAACTGAAAAGGGAGACGATAAAGCTTAAGCCTTCAGATAGAATATTTATACTATCAATTAATTTGAATAGTACAAATGCAATTATCAATATAGGGATTAAATCTAAGTGGGGTATCTTTTTAAGCTTAAACAATAGGCCATTCTCCTTCTAACTTTTGATTTAATTATAACATAAGTAATTATGCTGTACACAATATATTATAGTCCATAAGCAACATTTTTCACGGGTTTTTAGGATGCAAAACCCATGGTTTAGCAACAATAACTTTTAGTAACAATAATTATAGTTGAAATAATGGAGAGATGAGTTTGCAATTATTTGAGTATAAGAAAGACGGTCAACGATTTGTTCATCTTTTGGAAGATATAGATGAAGATTTCGGTATCAGGGAAGGCAATTGAATAAATTGCCTTTTTGTATCCTATAAGTTGGATTAAATGATATAATGATAAGGACATACTTTATAGAATTATACAAGGCTTAACTGTATGGGATATATTATTGAGATATATTATAAAGTTGATAAAAGGGTAGAGGATAAATGAGGCTATTTGTTGCGATTAAACTTCCGGATAATATTATCGGACAAATACAATATATTTGTGAATGCCTTAAGGGTCAAGGCATTGCCGGCAGATACACAAAACCCGAAAATATACATATAACTTTAAAGTTCATGGGCGAGGTGGAGGAAACCAGACTGGATCAGATAAAGGCTGTTCTAAGCCAGGTTGCTAAAAAGTCATCGCCTTTTTTTCTTAACCTAAAGGACATAGGCTTTTTTAGGAGAAGTAAAGATGATATTTTATGGGTGGGTGTAGGTAGGGATGTAGAAACCCTTGTGGAGCTTTATAAAACCATCGACCATGGCCTTAGGGACATAGGCTTTAAAGGGGATAATAAGCCCTTTAAACCCCATATCACCATTGCCAGGGATGTAAGGTTGGACCAAGCCGGGATAGAAGCGCTGAAGAATATTGTCCTGGGTGATAACAGCTTTATGGTAGATAGAATATCATTGGTGAGCAGCGTATTACACAGGCAAGGACCCGTGTATTCCTATATTGGAACCTTTAGATTCATGTAATATCATTCTATTCATAGACGATGACCGTTTCTTTGTATATGGGTAGTCCAAGGTGGTCGGTTGATAACGGTACCTTTCCATGGCGATTTCCCTGCGCCGGATGGAGCTACTACCAGTACGGCGGTCCTTTATAACGGTATCTTTCCGTGTAGCATTTATTTACGGTGTATGGATGACTTGGACAGCAAGTTGGCATCCACTTTTTCCAATGTGGATTCATCAGTCGCCATACAATAAAGCATGAATGTGCCGCCCAATTCTTCAAAATACCGTGCATAGGTTCTGCCTAGCAACCGTGTGGCGGGGTAGTCCACGCCTGTGTAATAGTCCGGGTGGGGTTTGCCGTATTGTATATAGCCCATATGTTTTTGCCCTTCATAAAGATGGGAAAGGCCGGTGATATCTATCGCAGCATCGATCCTTACCCAGCCTTGGTAACCTATATAGGGTACATCATATTGGACGTCTATAATGTGGGAGTCGAACTGATAACGGTTCCGGGGACAGCCCACCGACGGCAGTACCAGGTGCTCCATGTCGAATTTGGGCACCATGGACAGTTTATCGATATCGATCCTGCCATCGCTGTGGATACCCCAGCTTCTGCCTGGATCGTCCTTGTAAAAAAGTGCATACCCTCCATAGAAACTGCTATAATAAGGTGATGATGGGTTAAAAATTTGGGAACTCCCCTTTAGAACGTCAAAATGGCCGAAGGTATATAGAATGGTTAACTCAACGGCCTCTCCAATATATTTTGAGAAGGACTGGTCACCATTAAAAGTGAGCATAATGGGATACCAGTCCCTTTCCTTAGTTTCCATGCCCGATGGTACATAAAACTCAATATTTCGCCTATACAGGGCGCTTTCTCGGTGTTCTTTAATGTTATAAAGGTACATGACGCAATAACTTTTTATGGTCTCCCATGGATAGCAATTAAAGGCCTGCAAAACAAGGGAGATCAGTAGAATAGATATTACTACAAAAAGAACCCGAATTTTGGCGGTGTGTGCCCTTTTCGTATTATGCGGTAACAGTCTGATCATTGTCCTGGTGTACTTTTCTTATAAGGATTAGGGGTGTTTGCTGATTCCCCTGTCCCGATGGGTTGTCCCCAATTAGTTTTGCC
>JBMNSO010000125.1:0-5259 GCA_050945235.1 Mahellales bacterium | reverse complement strand
CTGAAACTGACAAATAAGGCTGTGGTGGAAGCATTGGACGGGTTACCGCCGGCTAAGGTACATTGTTCTGTCCTGGCAGAAAAGGCATTAAAGGCTGCCATTGAGGATTATAAGAAACATAATCAAAAGGAAGCGGTTAGCGGGTGATTAAATGACCAAAGAAAGGGTAGTCGTTGCTATGAGCGGAGGTGTGGACAGCTCAGTAGCAGCATACCTACTAAAGGAACAAGGATACGATGTCGTTGGCATAACCATGCAAATATGGCCGGACATGGAAGAAGAAGAGATAAAGAGGGTAGGCGGATGTTGCTCCCTCCATGCGGTAAACGATGCGAGGAGAGTGGCCCAAATTCTTGATATACCCTACTATGTTATGAACTTTAAGGAAGTTTTTGAAAAAAAGGTTATCGACTACTTTACTAACGAATATATAAAGGGAAAGACCCCAAATCCTTGCATTGCCTGTAATCGATATATAAAATTTGAGGAATTGCTGAGGCGCGCCTTTAACCTGAATGCTACTTATCTTGCCACGGGTCATTATGCAATAATAGAATTTGATCCTCAATATAACAGTTACCTTTTAAAAAAATCCATCAACAGGGAAAAGGATCAGACCTATGCTTTGTATAACTTAACCCGCCGGCAGTTGCCCCACATTTTAATGCCCTTGGGGAAATACCATAAAGACAGAGTCAGGGAAATAGCTGAAAAAGTAGGCCTGCCGGTGGCAAGAAAGCGGGATAGCCAAGAAATCTGCTTTGTAAAGGACGACGATTACGGCTCCTTTGTTGCAAGCCGACATCCCGGTAAGGTAAAACCGGGGGATTTTATAGACAAAGAGGGCAATTATTTAGGTAAACATAAAGGTATTGCCCACTACACAATAGGACAAAGGAAGGGATTGGGGATAGCCCTTGGTAAACCGGTATATGTTATAGACATAATACCTAAGAAGAACCAAGTAGTTTTGGGGGACCATGATGATGTTTTCCACGGTAGTCTTATAGCCGAAGATATAAATCTCATTCCCTTTGACACACTGGACAAACCAATGAAAGTAACGGCCAAAATACGCTACAGCGCTCCGGAGGCCGCTGCCGAAATAAGCTCTATTGATAAAGGAACAATTAAGGTTACCTTTGACAAACCTCAAAGAGCCATTACACCCGGCCAGGCAGTGGTTTTTTATAAGAATGATATAGTAATAGGTGGAGGAACAATTAAAAAAATAAACAATTATAGGGATTGACATTATTTTAACAAAAGTGTAAAATATTCATAAATCAAGCGGTAACAATAAACCTATTATCCCGTTCTTACTTGTTGTTCAAGGACGGGATAAATTTCATAGGTTGCCTTGTTTCAATACTTAAGATACCAGTAAAGGAGGAATTAAAAATGTCTAAGATATTAGTTGCGGAAAAAATAGCAGATACAGGCATGGAAGTATTGAAGGAAAATGCCGACATAGATGTAAAAATAGGGTTAACCCACGAACAGCTACTGGAGGTTATCGGCGACTACGATGCGCTGATTGTTAGAAGTGCTACCAAAGTAAATAAGGAACTGCTTGAACATGGAAGGAATTTAAAGGTTGTCGGCCGTGCAGGTAATGGTGTGGATAATATAGATTTGGATACTGCCACAAAAATGGGGATTATCGTAGTAAATACACCGGAAAGCAATAATGTATCGACGGCAGAACATGCCATTGCCCTGTTATTGTCTGTATGTCGAAACATACCTCAGGCATATCATTCAACCCTACACGGAAAGTGGCAGCGAAGCCATTATAAAGGGGTAGAACTCTTTGGAAAAACCATAGCTATATTGGGCTTGGGTAGAATCGGTTCAATAGTTGCCGATAGGTTAAAGGCTTTTGGCATGAAAGTAATTGCCTATGACCCCTATATAAGCGATGAAAGGGTTGCTAAGTTAGGCATTGAGAAGGTAAATACCATTGAAGAAGTTATGAAACGTTCCGACTTCATTACCATACATTTACCTAAAAGTGAAGAAACAATAGGCATTATCGGCGAAAAGGAACTTTCCATGGCAAAAAAACATCTGAGAATAGTAAATTGTGCCCGGGGCGGCCTAGTGGATGAAAAGGCCCTGTGTAAAGCACTGGAAGAAGGTAGAATAGCAGGCGCCGCCTTGGATGTATTTGTAAACGAGCCTAAGGAGGGTTCTAAGGGCAGCACCTTTGAATCCCCGTTACTGAAGTTTGAAAATGTAGTAGTGACTCCCCACCTAGGTGCATCAACCATAGAAGCACAAAACAATGTAGGAATAGCAATAGCCAATCAGGTTTTGGCCGCTTTAGAGGGCAATATTGTAGACGCCGTAAATCTTCCCAGCCTGAACATCAAGGACACCGACCATATATCACCTTATATCAAACTGGCCGAAACCCTGGGCAGGCTGTACTACAGTGCGGAAAAGGGTGCCATAGACAATGTGGAAATATCGTACAGCGGGGATATATCCAAGGAACAAACCAAACTATTAACCCTATCATTCCTTAAGGGTTTGTTGGAACCTGTAATAAAGGAACGGGTAAATTTTGTAAACGTCGAATTATTGGTCAGGAATCGTGGTATAAAGGTAGTAGAAAGCATTAAAAACCAGGTAGAATACTACTCCAACCTCATTTCAGCCAAAATCAGCAGCAAGGGTAAAGAAATAACCTTTGCAGGCACAATTTTCGGTAAGGAAGAACCCAGGATTGTAGATTTTGCTGGCTATGAAATTGATCTGGCCCCCACCGAATATATGCTGGCCATAGAACATATCAATCAACCCGGCGTAATAGGTCAAATAGGCACAATACTTGGCAAATATAATGTCAATATAGAAACTATGCGGGTCAGCAAAAATAGAAAAGGCGAGAACTCAATTATGATACTCAGTATTGACCAGGTAATTAATAAAGAAACTATAGACAAAATAGAGCAGGTAGCAGGAGTATTGACAACAAAGCTAATAAAACTTTAATAATTACTATTGTACACACCAATAAACGGTATGTTAAAAAAGCGGATTTAAGGCTTTAGCCTTTAGTCCGCTTTTTTTAGTGTTTTTCAGCCTTGGTGTTTATTTGACCTTATTATTATAAATATGTAATTTTTTTAGTGAAAATAGACACAATAATAATAAAGAAATAATCCCCGTTACAGGTGAAACACCCCGGGGTAGCCTTAGTTTCCTTAAAGAAACGAAAAAATATGAATGGGGAGATTTCTCTAAAGGTGACTTGGTATAAGAAGGCCAATGACTTGATAGGAATAAGGGTTATCGATGAAGCAGGGGGCGATGTAGGAACGATCAGTGATGTATTATTCACCGACCAAGGCAGTGTCGTTAGTGCCATTGTAATTAAGAAAAAGGCCTTCCGGCATCCGGAGATAATAATACATTTCAAGGACATAAAAAGGGTAACGAA
Organism: Mahellales bacterium; assembly: GCA_050945235.1. GTDB lineage: Bacteria > Bacillota > Clostridia > DUOD01 > DUOD01 > DUOD01. The sequence continues at coordinate 1,811 of JBMNSO010000125.1, read as the reverse complement.
AGATTGGGTAATGGTCGACATGGACGGGGCAACTTCCGTTAGAGAAAGTGACCAAGACAATAACCGGTCTATAAGCAATAATAGTATTACCGGCCTTACTGTATTAACCAAAGAGGGCGAAGAAATAGGGGTAATAAGAGATGTGCTAATAGATCTGGATAGAGGAAGGGTTAATGCCTATGAAATGTCTGAGAGCTTCTTTGATGACCTTTTAGACGGTAGAAAGCTAATACCCCCTTCAAAGGATGCAACCATTAACAAAAACAATTATATTATTTCAAAGGAAACACAAAATAATATAAAGCCCAAGAAAGCAGGCTTAAAAAAATTATTAAGTATAAAAAAGGAGGAAATCGACAGTGGCCAGTAAATATCTACGAGGTTTTATGACAGGGGCAATAGTAGGAATCGCAGCCGGTATGTACTTTTTACCTAGGTTAAACTCAAATATAAGAAACAACATAGACAGACCCGGCTCTAAATTTCTTAATAATATGAGCACCATGGCAGAAGATTTTACTAAAAATATATAAACGGTCATAAATAGAAAGCGACTAGGTCGCTTTTTATTTTAAGCACAAACTAAATTGGGGCAGGATGTATGAAAGTAATAAATTTTAGAAAAATAGCGTATATTATATCCATAGGTTTTTTAATTCTAATAATTGCTGTTGTTTTTTTTGCAAATATCAGCAGTCTTAAACCACTGTTCTTATCCATACTGATAGCAGTATTACTAACATACCTTATTAATCCAATAATCCTGTTTTTACAGCATTATGTATCAAGGATTGTTGCAATTATCCTGCTTTTTACATTAACTATTGTTCTCATAATAATATCCTTGGTTTTTATATTCCCTAAAATTAGTCAAGAAATAAATGAACTTATTAACCTTTTACCCGAATACTCCAACAGGATCACCGGTCTTATTTCCCAGTATCAAATTATGTTTGACAGGCTAAAGCTGCCGGAAACTTTCCGTTCAACATTGCTGTCAAGCATATCCAAAGCTGAAATGTATACAGATGATCTAATACATAAAATCATGGATGGGTTTATAAACCTTTTATCCAATATTGTATATGTGGCAATAGTACCTGTTTTCGTATTTTATTTTTTAAAGGACATGAACTATTTCAAAAAGTTATTATTATATTTCATACCAAGGAAATACAGATGTGACTTTATCACCGTGGTAAGGAATATCGGGAGAGAGCTGGGTTTATTTATAAGGGGTCAGGCAATAGTATCATTGATTGTAGGTATACTTATTACCATTGGATTATTTATCATTAATCTGGAATATGCCCTGATACTTGGGATTATTTCCGGCGTATTTGATCTGGTTCCCTATTTCGGTCCAATTTTCGGCTCCATACCAATTGTCATTATTGCCCTGCTTGAAAACCCTAATAAGATAATATATGCCCTGGGAGTTGTGATAATAGTCCAGCAACTGGAAAGCAGTGTAATCACACCGAAAATAATAGGCGACAGCGTAGGTTTACATCCGGTATATATCATAATAGCAATCTTATTGGGTGGAATATACTTTGGCGTATTTGGAATATTGTTTGCCGTACCCATTACGTTGGTTTTTAGAATTATAGTAAAATATTTGATAGGGAAAATTGTATAGTATATCCACTTTTATTGACAAACAATGCTTAATATCTTATAATTTTTTAGATAGTGGCTCTCGTACTACTATTAAGTATGAGAGTTTTTTATCATTACATTTATAATTGTCAGCGCTCAAAGCGTTATTAGCAGGCACTTTAACATATGTAAGCACACTAAACCTATAA
>JBMNSO010000124.1:0-5297 GCA_050945235.1 Mahellales bacterium | reverse complement strand
AAACGGCAAGCACAACAAGAGCCAATAAAACAGAAGGAAAAGCCATTAATGCATCCATAACCCTCATAATAATCCCTTCCATCGATTTGAAGTAGCCCGCCATAAGGCCCAAAAAGGTGCCAACCGATCCGCATAAGACAAGTACTGAAATCGCTATTGTCATAGAGATCCTCGATCCGTATATTATCCTGGAAAATATATCTCTGCCAAAGGCATCGGTGCCGAAAATATGCTCACTGCTAGGCCCTTGCAACCTATCCTTTACTGCGTACTCCAGCGGGTCATGGGTAACTAAATAAGGCGCAAATACCGCGGTTAGTAAAATAATTAATATTATTAACCCACCAAAAGCTATTTGATTATATTTTTTCCATAGCTTTACATAATCCACATTATCACCCCACTAATTGTAATCCACCCTTGGGTCGAAGAATTTGTATAGCAGGTCAATTACAAGGTTTATTAAAATATAGGCTGCAGCAATGCATAGAATGTGCCCTTGAATTAGGGGATAATCTCTCCTCTTTATAGAATCAAAGGCTAACTGCCCTACTCCCGGGATGTTAAAGATGGTTTCAATAACAACTGCTCCCCCTGCAAGAAAAGCAATCGACATACCTATCTGTGTCAGTATTGGAATCATAGCATTCTTAAGAGCATGCTTGAATATAACAGCCCTTTCAGCCAAACCCTTTGCCCTTGCAGTTCTTACATAGTCGTTGTTAAGCACATCAAGCATACTGGATCTGGTAACTCTTGCTATGCTTGCCGAACGCTGGAGCCCCAGAGCTAATGAAGGTAGGGTTAAATAGTACAAAGACGTCAACAGGCCTTGTTCCCCTATCGGTATATATCCTACTGAAGGAAAAACCTTGTTGTAAACACAAAAAAGTAGAACGAGATTAAGGCCAAGCCAAAATCCCGGTGTCGATACACCCACCATTGATAATACCATGGCCAGCTTATCAATAAATCTGTTACGATATATTGCAGCAACCACCCCAAGGGGTATACCTATCAGGCTGGCAATCGAGATACTGTATACAACTATTATTAGTGTTGGTTCTATCCTTTCTAATAGAGCAGTAACAACGGGTTTATTGTAATGGAGCGAGTTTCCAAGGTCGCCACGCAACAAATTTGCGACGTATTTTCCAAACTGTATGGGTAGAGGTTCATCTAGTCCCAATTTGGCACGCAGCTCTTCTATTTCATCAGCGGTTGCCTCCGGTCCTGCCATCACCGCCGCCGGGTCACCTGGTATAAGGTGAACCAGGAAAAAAACTATGAACACTACTATAAAAAGTATCGGTATAGCGGATATCAACCTGCGAATTGTATAGTTGAACAAATATATCACCTCCGGCCTCGGTGTGAAGTGTAAAGGGATGAGGAATTTTCCCCAATCCCTTTACCATATCCACCCTTTTATATGCTTTTACTCGCTTACCCATGTGTTCCAGTAGTATTTCTTGGTACCCTCGAAAAGGTTGTTTACCTTCTTGTTAGTTACTGTAGCTACTTTTCTTTCACCAAAGGTTATTGCGGGCACTTCTTCATACAAAACCTCACTCATTTCTCTCCACGCCTGCATTCGCGTTTTGGGATCGAATTCAGTCGTTAATATATTGTAGTAGTGGGATTTCTTTTCAGATTTATAAAAACCTGCCCAGCCATCTTCCATAAAGGCTATTAAAGTAGGATCAGGCTTGCTCGTCAGGCCGGCACTAAACATACTATATGCCGATGGGTCGTTTCTCAGCTGCCCAAGTGTAGCATTATCAACCACCTGAAGGTCCACATTGATTCCCACTTTTCTCATCATATCAGAAGCCAGAAGAGCTGTTTTATAAAAATAATCAAAGTCTTTCGTAGTTATATATATTAGAGTTTCTCCGTTATAGCTTGACTCTTCAAGAAGCTTTTTAGCCCTTTCTGGGTCCGGGTTGTTGTATTTATCGCTGCCTGCATCATTCCAAAATGCAGATGATTTTGGCATAAAACAGGGATGTAGATAGAAGAAGTCCGGGTCACCTTCAGCGGCTATCATCAGCTCTTCCATGTCCAGGCATGCTAAAATGGCTTGTCTTAATTTGATATCGGTAGTCGGACCCTCTTCATAGTTTAATACCATAGTCGGGAAAATCTCCATATCCTGCATTACAACTTTGAGATTTGGGTCCTCCTTCAATGTCGGATACAAATTCGAGGGAACACCTATTCCTACATCATAATCCCCGGTCTGCACACCGGTAATTCTTGTCATTTTATCCTTTACAGGAATAAAATAGATCTCATCAACATAGGCGCGCCTGGGAGCAGCCATACCATCGGCATCATTTTCTACTGCTTGATAATCCTCAAATCTCTCAAGTTTTATATGCCTATCTGCTAGATGTTCCACGAATTTGTATGGACCTGTGCCTATATATTCGGTAATCTTTTGGTCGCCGTACTTTTCAATTATCTCCTTAGGCATTACATAGGGCCCCCTGTCAAAGGTGGACATTGCTGTCAGGGCAAGGGGTGCCGGTTCTTTAAACTTGAATACTATGGTTTTATCATCGACAGCAGTCAAGGATTCCAGTTTGTTGCCTACCATGCTTTTGGCGCTGGACACAGTGTTCAACCATCGATTAATGGAAGCCATAACGTCATCGATGTCCATGACATCGCCATTATGAAACTTTACGTTTTCCCTCATTGTAAGTTCAATAACCAACCCGTCTTCCTTGACTTCATATGAGCAAAGCAACGGATGTGCATTGCCCTTGGTGTCCTGAGCCAATAATGTCTCAAAAACATGGCAGCCCGGAATCTGAGCCTGTTCAGAACCCTCCAGGTGCATATCCAAAGAACCCGGGTCACTATTAATAGTAGTTTTAAGTACTCCACCATACCGCGGCTCTAGAGACTCTTGTGCTTCACTTTCCGGTTCTTTTTGCTGTTCTTCAACCGCCGGCGGTGCTCCGCAGGCTGTGAGTAAAACAGCAAGCAACATCGCTGTAAGAACCAATAATGCCGTACTTCTTTTTCTCAACATTCCTTTTCCCCCTTCATAATTTTATGTATGCCTTGTGGACAAGGCTTTATATCTGATCTCCCGTAACCTTTGTTGAATGGTGGTATTATCGTTGTTTGACAAATCCCACCATTATAACCAGGACGGGAGTAACCAGATTCAATATTGCATAAGGAGCATATAAGAAAGCTGAAACTCCAAGTACGCTAGACATAAACAACCCGCAGGTATTCCATGCAACGAGCGGGGAAGTTGTAGCCCCGCCTGCTCCTAATGCCCTTGTGAGCTCCCTTAAGTCAATGCTACGTTTCTTATAATCTTTAGCATACATTTTTCCGGGTATGGAAATGGCTATGTACTGTTCGGGTAAAATCATGTTTATAATGATACAAGTAAATACCGTCAAACTTACAAGCACACCGCTGCTGGTTACTCTTTTTAGAATTCTTGTCATCAGTGCTTCAATCTGACCGGTACTCTCAATAATTCCCCCGAACATCATGGCAGCTATAATCATAGATACTGTAAACATCATTTTTTCCAAGCCGCCTACTGTAAGTAGCCTATCCAGCACATTATCTCCGGTTTGTCCAATATATCCATAATACGCTACACTAAATATCCTTTGAATATCGGTTTCCTGGAAAAATAGTGCTATCAAAACTGCCATAATAATTCCTATGGTTATGCTTGGAATTGACGGCACCTTTCGAATTATGCATAAAGCTACAATTACTAACGGAACAAGCAACACTGGACTAATATTGAAGCTGTTTTCCAACCCGCCTATTATATTTTCGATACCGGCCAAAGCGTAATAATTGTCTGCAAATCTCCAACTCATTACCGTATAGATAATACCGGCTATAAGGTACGCCAGACCGGCAATAGGAAACATATAGCGTACATTTTCAAAAATATCAACCCCTGTTACTGCGGATGCCAGGTTTGTACTGTCAGATAATGGGGAAATCTTGTCCCCAAAATAAGCACCCGAAATAACAGCTCCTGCTGTTATATTTAGCGGCACTCCCATCGCCTGGGACATCCCCATAAAGGCAACACCTACCGTTCCCGCAGTCCCCCATGAACCTACAGCCATAGAGATAATAGAACAAACAATCATAACGGTAGTAAGGAAAAACCTTGGTGATACTATCTTAAGCCCATAGTAGATTATAGTTGGTACAATACCTGCTTCTATCCAAATTCCTATAAGGATACCGATAAGCATCAGTATTATAATTGATTTTAGGGATTGGACAATTCCATTGGTCATACCCTCTTCAATTTCTACCCATCTGTAACCATTTTTAATAGAAATCACACTGGCAACAGCACAGCCTAACAACATTGGTATATGAGGATTTGTTTTGCAAACAGTAATGGCATAAAACATTATTAACGTGAGAATTATTACTGTTACCAACGCATCTTTAAACTTAACCTGTTTCTTTTGCAATATAACACTCCCAGTCTATAATCGTTGAACAAAATATGCCTTAATATAATACTGTATACTGTATCCAATTTAAGAGAAAAATAATTACTCCAAACTTATCTTATAGTTCTCCAGAAAAGACCTTTTGGAAGCTTCTATATGCCTAATAATCTGTTCCTCCGCCTTGACAGCATCTCTTTGTGCAACTGCCAGAAAAATTTCCCTGTGCTCCGCTATAGCATTCTTTCTCCTACTCTCTTTCCCCAAGGTAGCCCGTTTGAAAGCTTCCAGGTATTCCTGCAATGTGTTTATCATCGTTTTCAGTCTTGGCATAGAGCTAATCATCAATAGAGTATCGTGGAACTTTTGGCAAATGCTTACCAGTTCTTCAATATTGCCTGTAGAATGAGCTTTTTCCATAGTCTCCACAATTCTTTCGAGAGTAACGATATCATTGTCTGTTATGTTTCTAACTGCATGTCTCATGGCAAGGCTTTCCAGGGACTTTCGTATTTCATATATTTCAATAATGTCCTTAAGACTAAAACCCTTTACAATTACACCTTTTCGAGGTACATATTCCACAAACCCCTCTGTCTCCAGTCGGCGCAGGGCCTCCCTTATGGGAGTACGGCTTGTGTTTAGCATCTCGGCATATTCATTTTCTACTATATGTTCCCCTGGTTTTATATCCCCTTCCAGTATTGCTTTTCTCAACAAATCATAAACAATGTCCCTAATCGGCCTTACACTCTCTAGCATTGAAACTTCAATTTTTGGCTTCATTACAACACCTCGACTACTACGAATTATGTATACAGTATACTTGGTAAT
>JBMNSO010000123.1:0-5313 GCA_050945235.1 Mahellales bacterium | reverse complement strand
CGCCAGTAGGTCATTGCCGTTTATGGCAAGCCGGTCCAATGAAAAACATTCGCCATTCTTTATTATATTTTCATATACCTTAACCATTGCCCCTAGCTTTTTAAGCCTTTGCCGATGATGTTTTTTCTTTTGTGCCAATATATCCGCCCTTCTTAACTTGACAAGATCAACAAAAACCTCCGGCCCTAAGCGTCTGAGCAACTTTTTGACATGTTTATCGCTGTCAGTGTGTTTTATACTATGAAACTTAATAATGGTTTTAACCCTATTGACGGTACTATTATCATATTTCAGTCTTCTCAGGATACCATCGGCTACACGGCTACCAATCTGGGCATGGCCGTAAAAATGGTCTTTACCCTTATCATCTGTAGTCCTGCAATGGGGCTTACCGATATCATGGAACAATGCAACCAGCTTCAAATGCAATTCATTATCTATATATTGAGTCGTCTTTATAGTGTGTATGAAAATATCATCACTATTACAGGGATGGTCTTGCGGCAACTGCAGAGCATGTACCTCAGGCAGTATGAGCTCCAACAAACCGGTGTCTCTGAGCAGTAACATGCCCTTTTCCGCACCCGATAGCAGTATTTTATCAAGCTCATCCCTTATCCTTTCCTTTGATATCTTTAGTATGAGAGAGGCATTGTCTTTTATAGCTGATAGGACTGACTCGTCCACTTGAAAGTCCAATTGACAAGCAAATCTAACGGCACGCATCATTCGAAGGCTGTCTTCTCCAAATCGGATATTGGCATCGCCCACCGTTTTAATGATCCTGTCTGATAGGTGTTGTATACCGTTAAAAAAGTCTATATAACCGGTGATAGGGCTGTAAGCAATAGCATTTATGGTGAAATCCCGCCTGGATAGATCCCATCTTAAAGAAGATACAAATTCAACCTCATTAGGCCTTCTATTGTCCTTGTATTGGCCTTCTTTCCTGTATGTAGTTATCTCTACATGCCGGTTCTGTACAATAACGGTGACGGTACCATGCCTTATGCCGGTATCAATGGTGCGGGGGAATAATTGTTTTACCTGATGGGGCAAAGCATTGGTAGTTACATCAAAATCATGGGCCGTAATCCCTAATAGCCCGTCCCTGACCGCTCCACCTACCACATATCCGTCATAACCACCATTATTTAATGTGCGCAATACATGGACAATTTCCTCCGGCAAATTCACCGCAATCACCTGCCCTTCATGGCCTAAAGTACTTTCATGGCTTAAAGTTCTGTTCGATAACAAAAAAACGTGGTGATGTCCACGTTGTTGTTTTCATATAATCAAATGGCGGAGAAGGAGGGATTCGAACCCTCGCGCCGGTAATTCCCGACCTACACCCTTAGCAGGGGCGCCCCTTCAGCCAAACTTGGGTACTTCTCCGTACTTAATCCTTACCCTTCAAGTTATCTGAACTGTTTTGTCCATATATTTTTATTTTATTCGAACATCTGGCTTCTAGCATCTAACCTCTAAAATGGCGGAGAGGGAGGGATTCGAACCCCCGGTGCCTTGCGACATCACTGGTTTTCAAGACCAGCTCCATAAACCACTCGGACACCTCTCCTTCCTTATTTTCAAAGGGTTTATGTCACCACAAATCCGTCATTCGACACTTTAATAGTATACCAAAAAGCACATTGAGTGTCAACAAAATGAGGATTTAAAAATTTTCCTTTATATCCAGTCTGTGTCCTTTGGTTTCGGCATTTATCTCTTAATAAATTCGATATTTCCCATATAGGGTACCAACTTTTCAGGAATCTTAACAGAACCGTCCTCCTGTTGGTAATTCTCCAAAATAGCCGCCACTGTCCTGCCTATGGCTACACCGGAACCATTTAAAGTATGAACGTATTGTGCCTTTTCCTTAGGCGACGACCTAAATTTAATATTTGCCCTTCTGGCCTGGAAATCCTCGAAATTGCTGCATGAGGAAATTTCAACATATCTATTATAACTAGGCATCCATACCTCTAAATCATACTTTTTAGCAGCCGTGAAACCCAAATCACCGGTGCACATCATGGACACCCTGTAGGGCAAGCCCAAAAGTTGAAGCACCCTTTCTGCGTCATTGGTCAACTTCTCCAGTTCGTCATAGGAGGTATCCGGTTTTACGAATTTCACCAGCTCCACCTTGTTAAACTGGTGCTGCCTTATAAGGCCCCGGGTATCTCGGCCGGCCGAACCGGCTTCTGCCCTAAAACAGGCGCTATAGGCCACATGTTTTATAGGAAGCATGTTCCCGTCCAGTATTTCGTCCCTGTACAGATTGGTAACAGGCACCTCCGCCGTGGGTATGAGAAAATATTCGGTATCCGATACTTTGAAGGCATCGTCTTCAAATTTGGGAAGCTGTCCCGTTCCCTCCATACTCCTTCTATGTACCATATACGGTGGCAGTATCTCGGTATAACCATGGTCGCCGGTATGGACATCCAGCATGAAACTTATCAATGCCCTTTCCAACTTGGCACCCAAACCCTTATATACCGTAAACCTGGCGCCAGTGATCTTGGCGGCACGGGAAAAATCCAGTATCCCCAGGTCCTCACCTATATCCCAATGGGCCTTGGGCGTATAATCAAAGGCTGTGGGCTGTCCCCAGCACCTGACCTCTACATTATCATCCTCGGTCTGGCCCACCGGCACCGACGAATGGGGTATATTGGGGATATTCATCATTATTTCGTAGATATTATCATCGATTCCTTTTATCCTTTCATCTAGATCCTTTATCTGCTGCGATACTTTCTTCATCTCATCCAGCAAAGGACCTGTATCCTGGCCCTCCCTTTTCATCCTGGGTATCTGTTGGGAAACGGTATTTTTTTTGTTCTTAAGCTGTTCCGCTTCCAATAACAGCCCACGTCTTTGTTCATCCAAGGCCAATAACCTATCTATATCCACAGTTTCCTTACGTTTGCTTAGAGCCTCTTTAACCAGTTGAGGATTTGTCCTTATAAATTTGATATCCAGCATTGCCATCACCTCATTGTATGTACACATAAATAATAAAACCCTCTCCCATACAGGGATGAGAGCAGTGTCCCAATTTTTTTACCAAGGAATATAATTCTATAATAAATTCCCATCTTTTTGTACATATTTTAATCATTCTGTTAAATATTATACTATACTAATATTATTATGCAAATATTTTTTGTAATAAGGTATATTTTCAAACCTAATTGGTAATTATTTATATTATTCTAGCAAGAGTTTTAAAAGGGAGGCCGACCATGAAGGATATAGATATAGCACACCAACTGTCAACTTTGAAGGAAATCGACTATAAAAACACCCTGGCCATTGCTAGCGTCATAGAGATATTAATAGAAAAAAAACTGATTAAAAAGGAAGATATAGCGAAAAAGGCCAAGGAATTGGATAACTATTCCCATTATTCACATCGGGCCAAAACTTTTTAGCACCATAAATATGGACATAATATTTATCCTCCCCGAAGATTAACTGCCGTTTGGTCAAAACCAAGCGGCAGTTAACTTTAAACCCTTATATATTAAGCTTCATATCCCCATCTGCAATGAGCCCTGCCCTTCTCATCCATTGTGCTATTAAAAATGTTATCACTGCCGGTAGGAGAAAATGGAGCAAGCCCATTTTTAATAAGATAAACGCCGGGCTTTCCGAACCGGCCATGGCCGCCCATGTGCCAAACTGCCCCACCAGACCGCTGGTACCCATACCTGCACCCTCCGGTACATTTTTCATGTTAAACACAGTGGTGGCCAAAGGCCCCAATATCGCACTGGTAATAGTAGGAGGCAGCCAGATTATCGGCTTTCGCATAATATTTGGAACCTGCAGCATAGAAGTTCCCAAGCCCTGGGCTATCAGTCCTCCCAATCTGTTTTCTTTGTAACTGGCCACAGCAAAACCCACCATCTGCGCCGAACATCCAACCGTTGCAGCACCGCCGGCAAGGCCGGTCAGGCCTAAGGATATGGCTATTGCAGCACTGCTTATAGGAGCGGTCAGAGCCATGCCCATCAGTACTGAAACTAAAATACCCATTGGAATGGGCTGTAGCTCCGTTGCATGATTAATAACACCACCTATCCATTCCATGGCAAATGCTACCCCCGGTCCAACAAATTTTCCGGCCAGACAACCGGTGATTATTGTAACAACCGGTACTACGACTATATCCACCTTAGTCTCACCGGCTACCAGCTTTCCCAATTCCGCACCTATAACCGCCGCAACAAAGGCACCCACAGGACCCCCCAGCTCATTGCCGAAGGCGCCAGTAATGGCCGAGGTGAACATAACAAGGGGCGGAGCCTTTAAACCATGGGCCACCGCCACACCTATTGCAGCACCGGTCATGTACATGGCAATGGCACTAAAATCTATCAAAAATTGAACGTTTAATATGATACCTAACTGCTTGAGTATTAACCCTACTATGAGGGACGAAAATAACCCTAAGGCCATGGACCCTAAAGCGTCGATACCGTATCTTTTAAATGATATTTCTATATTCTTTTTCTTTAAGAAACCAATCCACCCTTTTGTTTCTTTTGTGCTATTCATCTATCGGACCTCCAAAAATATTATGACTATATTATACTGTATTTACACCTGTCTTGTCACCTGTAATAAAAAAATTATATATTTTCCAGTAGATAACCTTTTTTCATTAAAGCATCCTCAATATTGTCTAAGAGATGCTGGTATTCTGCCTCTATTGTATGAAGATGGACTCCATCGGTCAGCATGGACAAAGGTTCTGCCCGCTGTCTATTAAGCTTTTCAACAAAGTCGTCCACCTTCTTGGGCGTATCAATCATTAAAGTTCCAGTAAACTGGCCGTAAATCTTATGCTCTATTATAACATCCAAAATCTTGCCGCCCAGCTGTACAATAGTCATAAGTTCGTCCCTTATCTGTTGTTGGGTATGTTTGCAGGGCAATATCCTGGTAGGCTTTTTTGACATAACCACAGGACTTATCATATAGCCCTGGGGCGTAGCCAGTATATCATGACCTTGAGCTCTTAAAAGAGCAATATCCTGTACTATTACCTGCCTGCTTACCTGAAAATGCTGAGACAATTCGGAACCGGTAACGGGTTGCTCATTGGTTTTCAATACTTTTAAAATCTTTACCCTCCGTTGGTTAGACAGCATTGTTATAACCTCCGATCAGTATGGACAGGGTTGGACAGAGTACGGTTCCGCGTGTCCACATGGATTCAGACTGTCCCCTATCCAGATTTCATTTATTCAAAAGTATGCGCTTATATTATAACATAAAAATGTATATAAG
>JBMNSO010000122.1:0-5332 GCA_050945235.1 Mahellales bacterium | reverse complement strand
GCCTCTCCCAATATCCTGTAAAACAACTGATCGTTGATATTTACCTGCATGGTGGCCCTGCCCTCACCCAGGTTTATATTACTGATCTCGACATTTTTAACATGCTCCGACTCGTCAAAGATGTATTTGTATCCTTCTATATCCCTTACCCTGGATACCGATACCATATTCTCCTTTAACCCGGTTAATATGTGATCCATCAGCCAGTGTTCGCCCTCCAGGGTTTCCACCCATTTGGGCAGGAATATATCAATTTGTCTAACCGGAAATTCGAATAGTATCTTTTCCAGAATGTTATTTATATCTTCTATTGTCATGTTTAAGATATCTATAGCCAGTACGGGTGTGTCATATTTCTCCTGCAAAGCCTGTTGTAGTTTGACGGTGTCCTCGGCCTGGGGATACTTTGAGTTGAGCAATATGATAAAGGGCTTGTTAATAGCCTTAAGCTCGGATACCACCCTCTCTTCAGCTTCAATATAATTGGACCTGGGTATATCGGTAATGCTTCCATCCGTAGTTATCATCAGCCCGATAGTAGAATGGTCATTTATTACCTTCCTTGTACCTATCTCAGCAGCCTGTTCAAAGGGTATGTCATAGTCATACCATGGCGTCCTCACCATCCTCGGGGCATCATTCTCCAAATGGCCCAAGGCACCCTTCACCAAGTACCCTACACAGTCCACCATCCTCACCCTAAGGTTTGCATTTTCCTTAATGGCTATTTCCACCGCTTCATTAGGTACAAATTTTGGTTCGGTGGTGGTAATAGTCCTCCCCGTTCCGCTCTGGGGCAATTCGTCCTTAGCTCTTTCCTTTTTAAAACCGTTATTGATATTAGGTATTACCAGCAAATCCATAAACTTTTTGATAAATGTCGATTTCCCCGTTCTTACGGGCCCTACTACACCTATGTATATATCCCCATCGGTACGTTCTGCAATATCTTTATATATATCATACCCATCCATGCAAATTCCCCCCTTTATTAGCTTACAGCATATATGAACATGATTTGGTGTTTGATTGATTTTATTGATATATATATATGACATAAAATAAAGATTATTACAGAAAAATGGTAAAGGCAAGCTTTATAGCCTGCCTTTACCATTTTTCGTTGGTACTTAATACCGTTCCTTCAATTTCTTCGGTTTTGCTCCTAAGCATCAAGTTGACCACCGCTTCTTTTGGGTCGCTTTTCATGAACAGTACCCTATACAATTGTTCGACTATCGGCATCTCCACCTTCAACTTCTCGGCCATGTGATAGGCCACCTTGGTGGCATTAACCCCTTCTACCACCATGCCCCCCTGATCTATTATATCTTCAAGGGCGGCACCCCGACCGATGGCAATACCCGCCTTCCTGTTCCTACTATGTTGGCTGGTACAGGTTACTATCAAATCGCCAATGCCCGACAGGCCGGCAAAGGTCAGGGGATTGGCCTTTAATTTCCCGCCCAGTCTGGCTATTTCTACAATGCCCCTGGTCATCAGCGCCGCCTTTGTATTATCACCAAACCCTAAACCATCGGAAATCCCGGCAGCCAGGGCAATAATATTTTTCAATGCACCGGATATCTCTACACCCACCAGATCGGGGTTGGTATATACCCTAAAGTTAGGTGTCATAAAGATATCCTGTATATATTCGGCGGTCTGCCTGTCCCTTGACGACACCACAACTGCTGTGGGTATATCCCTGGAAACCTCCTCCGCGTGGCTGGGGCCGGATAATACGGCCACCCTGCAACCGGGTATTGTCTCTTCAATAACCTGAGACAACCTCAAAAAGGTATTGTCCTCCAAACCCTTGGCAACGTTTACTATTATCTGTCCGCTATCAGCAAAATCCGCCACACGGGCGGACATGGTCCGCACCACGTGGGAAGGTACAGCCATGACCAATACTCGGCCTTTTCCCACCGTTTGCCCCAGATTTGTAGATGGACTGACATTTTCCGGTATTTTGACCCCCGGAAGATATCTTATATTCTCCCTGGTCTTTTTAATACAGGCACATACCTCCCCCTCATATACCCACAGATTAACATCATACCCCTTTTTGCCTAATAGTATTGCAAGCGCTGTTCCCCAGCTGCCTGCTCCTATAATCGATATTTTCATGATTATCTTTCCTTTGTGATATTTTTTAAGTTCTTGTGCCGAATTTTCTTTCATTGCCCTTTATCAGTCTTTTGATGTTTGATTTATGCCTCAGTATGGCAAATATGCACACAATAAGGGCATGTATTTTAAACTCCATCGGCATTTGTAATGCAAAGACCACTATCGGATAGGCCGATGTTGCCACTATAGAACCCAAGGATACGTACCTGGTAAGGGCTATTACCAATATCCCCAAACCCAACAGGGACATCCCTATTATAGGATTTAAAACAATAATGGTACCCGTAGTGGTGGCTATACCTTTGCCCCCTTTAAATTTTAAGAACAACGGCCAGTTATGCCCCAGCACTACCGCAGTGGAACAGACAATGGCGCCGGTAACGCCACCCACCCAAAGGCCTACCAGTGATGCAACGGCGCCCTTCACTACATCGCTTATAAAAGTTATGATTCCTGCTTTTGTCCCAAGGACCCTGAAGGCATTGGTAGCACCGGAACTACCGCTGCCGTACTTTCTTATGTCGACATTGGACTTTATTTTACCCACTATGTACCCGGTAGAAATGCAGCCAAAACAATAGAATGCAATGGCAAGAATTATATATATAAAGACCAATTTACAAACCTCCCTACTTACTCCTATTCCGAGCTATTATCCTTATCGGCGTTCCCTCCAAGCCAAAAGTCTTCCTAAGATAATTCTCTATATACCTTTTATAGGAAAAATGCATTAACCGGGTGTCGTTAACGAATAAAACAAAGGTAGGTGGTTTTATAGACACCTGGGTTGCATAATACAGCTTTAGGTTTTTGCCTTTGTCGGAAGGCGGCTGTGTTGAGGCAGTCGCTTCGTTTATTACTTCATTGAGCACGCCTGTGGATATTCTGAAGCTCGATTGTTCACTGACAAAGCCCACCAATTCGGTAATTCTGAATATCCTCTGGCCGGTCTTTGCGGATACAAATAGAATTGGTGCATAGGATACAAAGGGGAGCTGGTTGTATATCCTTCTCCGGTAATTATCCATGGTCCTGGTATTCTTCTCCAGCAAGTCCCATTTATTGACCACAATTATTAGCCCTTTACCTTCTTCGTGGATATATCCGGCCAGCCTGCCGTCCTGCTCGGATACGCCTTCCAATGCGTCTATGACCAGCAGACATACATCAGCCCTTCTTACGGCAGTAAAGGCCCTTAATACGCTGTACCGCTCCACGTTTTCCTTAATCCTGCTTTTTCTTCTTACACCGGCCGTATCAATAATCAGGTACCTTCTGCCATCCTTCTCAAAGGGAGTGTCTATGGCATCCCTGGTGGTCCCGGGAATATCGCTTACAATAGTCCTTTCTTCGCCTAATATTGAATTGACAATGGAAGATTTTCCGGCATTGGGCTTACCCACCACCGCAATTTTTATAATATCGTCATCTTCCTCCGGTTGGTCTTCACCGGGCAACTTGGAGACAATCCTATCCAACAGATCACCCAGTCCCAGGCCCTGTTCTGCCGATATGGACATAGGCTGACCCAAACCTAGGGCATAAAACTCGTAAATATTTTCTTCGTACTTGGCCGCATCGATTTTATTACACACCAGTATTATAGGCTTTTCAGACTTCCTGAGCAGGTCTGCCACGTGCTGGTCGGCACCGGTCAAACCTTCCCTGCCGTCAACCATAAATATAATTACATCAGAGGCATCTATTGCTATCTCCGCTTGCTGCTTAATACTGACCGGCAGCTGTTCATCGCTCAAGGGATCAATACCCCCGGTATCGACCAATGTAAATACCCTTCCAGTCCATTCAACGTCATAATAAAGCCTGTCACGGGTAACCCCGGGTACGTCTTCCACAATGGATATTCTCTTGCCGGCTATTCTATTGAAAAATGTGGACTTGCCCACATTGGGCCTTCCCACTATTGCTACCAATGGTTTACCCACTATATCACCTCCTAATCCCTTCCGAAATCAATAAGGGTGTTAATCAGCTGATTGCCATCCACAGTGACAGGCACCACTTGGATATTCAGGGCTGAAGACAGCTGTGCCACCGTCATGTCGTCCAAAAATACCTTTTCTCCGGACTTTAACATTGTATCAGGGATGAGGAGTACCTGACCCAAGGGCTTGCCGGACAACTGGCCGAGGATATCCTTCCCGGTTACCAGCCCTGCAACCGTCACCCTGGGTCCAAAGAACCGGTTTTCAATCCCATAGACACATACCTTCATACCGGTCCTGTCATTAAACCCGTCTATTAATCCCTCTAAAAACTGCGCCGCAAATTTTCCGGTGGCTATTGTTACTTGCTTATTTTTATTATACCTTATACTCTTCAAGTGTTTAAGGCCGTCGTAGAATTCTTTTTCAAATTTTGACAACAAGCCCACACCATTCTCCAGTTGGGGGAAGTCTTCATATTCATGGAACTGGGGTAAGGACACCCCGGCTGTGATAAAAAACTCATCAGCTGCAAATACCAACCTGCTGCCTGTTTTTTGTAGCATCAGGGACTGCCATTTGCCCACCTGGGCTATTACATCCTTTGAAGACTGTTCATCAAAGGGCTTTAGGGCTGGCAAGCCCCGCCTATATTTTGTAAGGCCCACCGGCACCACTGCTATTGAAAGTAGGCTGGGATACAGGCCAATGAGATATTCCACTGTTTCATCAAGTTTTGGACCGTCATTTATTCCCGGACAGAGGACGATCTGGCAGTGAAAGGAGATATTACCGTCCCTTAAAGTCTCAAGTTGGTCTTTTATCTTGACCGCCCGTTTATTATTGAGCATTGCGGCACGCAACTTGCCATCTATGGTATGGACTGATATATATAGGGGACTTATGCGCTGCTGGATAATTCTATTAATGTCCCTATCGGACAAATTGGTAAGGGTTATATAATTGCCTAATAAGAATGACAACCTCCAATCATCATCCTTATAATATAGTGTATCCCTCATTGATGGGGCAAGCTGGTCTATAAAGCAAAAAATGCAATTGTTGGCACAGCTCCTTTCCCTGTCCAACAGGTGGTTCTTGAATCGAAGACCAAGATCTTCGGCTGCT
Source organism: Mahellales bacterium (assembly GCA_050945235.1). Lineage (GTDB taxonomy): Bacteria > Bacillota > Clostridia > DUOD01 > DUOD01 > DUOD01. Next base: position 122 of record JBMNSO010000122.1, on the reverse strand, counting down.
TCCTTTTCTATATCTATCTCCCATATATCACCATTGGGTTTTTGTATCTCCAATAAAAGATATTCATCCGATATCAGGTATTTATAATCAATTATATCTTCTACAGCCTTTCCATTTATGCT
>JBMNSO010000121.1:0-5347 GCA_050945235.1 Mahellales bacterium | reverse complement strand
CTCCTGCCAGGGATGAGTTGTATAAATTATTGTAAAAATTTCTGTATCATACATACTCCCTATAATCTACTAATATAATTGTAACAAATGGATTTAAAAAGGGGAGGATGGTATGATATCCAGAAGGGTTATTTTTTTAATTGCAATAATACTAACGATTAGTATATTCTTTACAGGCTGCAGTGCCATAAAATCTTTGTTTGGGCAAAAGGATGCCGAGGAAACTCTGCAAGACGAGTTGGATTTAGATGATGAACTGGCCAAAGACCAGGAAGACAGCGGTTTAAGGCCTACGGTGTTGTATTATCAGGACGGCGAAGGATATCTGGTTCCGGTTATGCGCAAGATACCATGGCAGGAAGGCATAGGCAAGGCTGCTGTAACAGCTTTGATAGATGAACCGGTTGTCAGGGAAGATGCCCAGGCTATGGGGTTGTACCCGACCATCCCGGCAGGTGCAGAGATTTTAGGACTTACCATAAGGGATGGCTTGGCAAAGATAGACTTTAACGAAGAGGCCTTTGAGTGCCAAAACGCACTTGAAGAGAACAATATTATAAGCTCAGTGGTTAACACATTGTGCGAATTTCCGGCCGTGGATGAGGTGCAATTCTTAGTGGAAGGTCGCCAGCTTGAGCAGTTGAAGTATGGAACCGATATTAGCAAGCCATTGAAGGCAGGAAATTTAAATATAGAAACCTCTGGCGGTTCTATTGAAAATGTGGATGGTGCGTCAAAGGTTACTGTGTTTTTTAGTAGCAATCCTACCGGAAATTTCAATTATCTTGTTCCCATCACCAGGGTGGTGGATGAACCTGTGGCCAGTATAGAGACGGCTATTAATGAGTTGATAGCGGGACCTAAGGAAGGTACGGGTTTGGCTTGTAACATTCCTCAGGATACAAAGCTTTTAGGGGTGCAGATAGACGATGGGGTGGTTTACCTCAATTTTTCCAAGGAGTTATCGGAAATAGAAGAAGGCCAAGATATTGAGAATACTGTATTAAAACCAATTGTATTAACAACCAAGCAATTTGGTAATATTAATAAGGTAAAGATATTGGTGGAGGAGAAGGACTGGGAGTTGGCTGATGGTACTATTGTGGGTGATGATATTGCAGTCCCAACCTTCATTAACGAATATTAAGTATGGGAAAGCGGCTGTATGTGGACCCACATACAGCCGCTGAACTATAAAAATAACAAAGGAGGAAAAGACCGTTGATTCGAATAGATAATAGGATGTATGATGAACTAAGGCCGATAAAAGTAACACTTGATTTTATAAAGCATGCAGAGGGTTCTGTATTGATAGAGGCAGGTAATACCAAAGTAATATGTACCGCAACTGTGGATGAAAAGGTGCCGCCCTTTTTAAAAGGCAGTGGAAAGGGGTGGATAACCAGCGAGTATTCCATGATACCTGCTTCAACTATGCAACGGAAGCCCAGGGAAGCTTCCCGGGGGAGGGTAGAAGGCCGTACTCACGAGATACAGCGATTGATAGGCCGTGCCCTCCGCTCTGTCGTTAACCTGGAAAAATTAGGGGAGAGGACTATTTGGATTGATTGCGACGTGATACAGGCAGATGGCGGGACAAGAACGGCGTCTATTACCGGCAGTTTTATTGCACTGGCCTTTGCCTTAAAGGGGTTGATGGATAAGGGATGCATAAATGAATTTCCCATAGATAGTTATATAGCAGCCATTAGCGTGGGCATAGTGGATGGACAACCTTTACTGGATCTATGCTATGAAGAAGATTCAACTGCATCTGTGGATATGAATATAGTAATGACCGATAAGGGTGAATATGTCGAAATACAGGGGACGGGAGAACAAAATCCCTTTACTATGGAGCAGATGCAGCAGTTATTGGACTTGGGCAAGACTGGGATAATCCAGCTTATTAATATACAAAAGGATCTTTTAGGTGAAATCGGGTCATTAATAGGGAGTTGTAACAAAGATGAAAAAACTGATAATAGCCACCAGGAATAGGGGAAAAGTAAAGGAAATTAAGGCTTTACTGCAGACATTGTCCTATGATATATTATCCCTTGAAGATTTACATATAAACATTAATATAGTAGAGGACGGTTTAACCTTTGAAGAAAATGCTGTCAAAAAGGCAAGGGAAATCTGCCGTATGACAGGGCATTTAACACTGGCGGATGATTCGGGGCTGGAGGTTTTGGCCTTGAATAATGCTCCGGGGGTTCATTCGGCGAGGTTTGCAGGTGAGGATGCCAGCGATGTACAAAATAATGAAAAACTACTGTCCTTGATGAGAAATATAGAGAAGGGAAAAAGACAGGCAAGGTTCAGGTGTTGTATCGCGTTGTACTATCCGGAGGGTAAGTATATAACCGTAGAGGGCATATGTAACGGATCCATAGCCTTTGAACCAAGAGGTAGTAACGGTTTTGGGTATGATCCTTTGTTTATAGTAGAAGGATATGATCAAACCTTTGCACAGTTGCCCACCCATATTAAAGATACCATAAGCCATAGAGCTAAGGCGTTGCAAAGGCTTAAGGATATTTTAACAAGCGAACAAGAGGTATAGATCTATATGAGAGTAGCAGTAGTAAGCGATACCCATGGACGGTTATGGCTAATTGATGATATGATGAAAAAGATGGGTGTTGTAGATCAAATTATACATCTTGGTGATTATACCGGTGATGTGGATAAGATTAGAAAATATACCGATAAGGAGATTATATCTGTTAGGGGGAATTGCGATTTTACAAAAACAATACCCGCGGAACAGGTTATTGAAATTAATAATACCAGACTATTCATTACCCACGGCCATAATTACGGCGTCAAATGGGGTTATAACAAATTAATAAATAAGGCACAGGAACTCGGCGTCAAATGGGTTTTGTACGGACACACCCATATCCCGGAAATTTACCAGCAGAAAGGTATTACATTAATAAACCCCGGCAGTGCGACCCAACCCAGAGATGGAAACAGGTATACTATTGCGATACTTGAGTTTAACAACACCGGATTAATACCATATATTTTAGAAATATAATTTTGTAGTTAAACGAAAAATAGAATAAAAGTTAGCAAGCAGGAGTTAATTAAGTTTAAATATATATAGGCAATAAACCGATAAATTGACTGCTGAATCAATATATTATATACTATCTTTTGTCTTCAGAAAGAGCAAACCAAACAAAATAAAGCTATTGACTTTATGGTCGCTATGTGGTAAAATCTAAAATTGTCAGCGATAAAGCACCTAAGCGGGTGTAGCTCAATGGTAGAGCTCCAGCCTTCCAAGCTGGCCACGTGGGTTCGATTCCCATCACCCGCTCCAAAAAAAATGAGCGCCTGTAGCTCAGTCGGATAGAGCAACGGACTTCTAATCCGTGTGCCAGGGGTTCGAATCCCTTCAGGCGCACCAGTTCTAGAAATCCGGTATAAAGCTGGGAACTAGATATTGGGCCATAAGCTGATGGCGATGTTTGTTTGGATACTATGTGGTTTTAAACATACTAACCATATGGTGGGTATAGCTCAGCTGGTTAGAGCGCCAGATTGTGGCTCTGGAGGTCGTGGGTTCGACTCCCACTACTCACCCCATTGGGGCGTAGCCAAGTCGGTAAGGCACGGGACTTTGACTCCCGCATGCGTAGGTTCGAGTCCTGCCGCCCCAGCCATAATATATGACCCATTAGCTCAGTCGGTAGAGCACTTGACTTTTAATCAAGGTGTCCGGCGTTCGAATCGCCGATGGGTCACCATATACTAGAAACTTGAGGATAGAAACTAGGGATCGGGATAATAAAACAGTAGCAGCAACCGTTTGCGAGGATTTGCAGCAATAAGCGGGCGTGGCGGAATTGGCAGACGCGCTAGACTTAGGATCTAGTGCCAATAGGCGTGGGAGTTCAAGTCTCTTCGCCCGCACCATTACTACAGTAGCAGCAGAAAAGAATGTTATATTAAACACAGCTATCGATGTCTAGTTGCGTGCCCATAGTTTCTAGGACATGCGGGAGTAGCTCAGTGGTAGAGCGTCGCCTTGCCAAGGCGAAAGTCGCGGGTTCGAATCCCGTCTTCCGCTCCATAATCTTATTGAAAAATGAAGCATCATGTGTTATAATACTTTTTGTGTTATAATGCGAGTTGCGGGTGTAGCTCAATGGTAGAGCTCCAGCCTTCCAAGCTGGCTACGTGGGTTCGATTCCCGTCACCCGCTCCAAAGAAATGAGCGCCCATAGCTCAGCTGGATAGAGTTACAGACTTCGAATCTGGAGGTCGTAGGTTCGAATCCTACTGGGCGCGCCACTTAAAATTCATACGTGGGCCATTAGCTCAGTTGGTAGAGCACCTGACTCTTAATCAGGGTGTCCCGGGTTCGAGTCCCTGATGGCCCACCAGTTTAAACCCACTAATATCAAGTATTAGCGGGATTTTATTTTTTATGGGGAATAGTATTTCTATGATTTAATGATAATTTAATATTTCTGTAGTTTCGCGCTTCCCAATATCAAAAAGGCATATAAAATGTAGAAAAAAATGGAATACCGTGGTATAATATTATATCTTATAAATAAGGATACAAGTATACTAAACAATATTGCTTTGAACTCTATATCCTGTGGAATAGTATCAGCAAATGTACCTTCCATATACTAGGCTGTCATACCACAATTTTTGTACTGAGTATCGTATTATATCGTTCGGCAGCTCCTAAGCTATTACTGCTATCAGATATACTTTAAGCTTACCAAGATACCTTTATCACTTTGGTAATGGGAAGCAGGTTATTTATTAATAAACATTGTAGTGGTAATTTTGTTTTAACGTTTTCTTTATAAATGTTTCTTAAAGAGGTGATTTGATGTGCAGAAAATTAATAAATCTGAAGCAGGTTTAACATTTATAGAACTAATAATTTCTATTGCCATAATTGGGATGATAGCAGTTGCATTTATGCCATTATTTGTGATGTCAGTTAAAACCAATAATAATTCGGAAACTACCCTTGATTCTACATATCTCGGAAAAGACGCCATGGAATTAGCTTATTATTTGAGTAGGAATGTTTTATATGAAAACTTAGAAAATGAACTAGTAAGTAGAGGCTATAGTAAGGATATATCAACCAATACCTTTGGTTATGAATATGGTGATAAAAAATATTTGAATATTAAATTTAGTGAAGAAGGCAATTTAGTAAGGGTAGTTGTAAAGATATATAAAGATAAAAGCATGAATCAATTGCAAGGACAATATGAGACATTATATTCTTGGATTGGAAGGGGTATTTTAAGTGAAAAATAGTAAAGGCCTTACATTAATAGAATTGGTAATAGTTTTG
>JBMNSO010000120.1:0-5349 GCA_050945235.1 Mahellales bacterium | reverse complement strand
CAAGGGATTTTTTCTCCATGGCCCTACCGTAGGCACCGAAAACCTTCAGCCCGGCATCCATTTCAAGACCTGGTTTGCCCTCTTCATCGAAGAATTCTATGTGCATTTTCTTCTCCATGTCCTTCCAGAAATTCGCTCCAACGTGGGGGAATTCGGCTGCCGCACCCGGTCCCATGGCAAATATGCCTTCGTAGTAGTCCCACAAATTTTTGGGGTCGGTGCATATGGATATAACCGGCAGCTCATGGTGGACATTCATGAAAAAGGTGTGGGTCTGTGTATCGCTAGGCAGCAATCCATCACCAAAGGCCTTTGCCCTGACTACCGTGGTCTTGTCTATATTAATGGGCCCGGTATACAGGGTGGATTGTTCATTTGGTTCGCTGCCGTCCAAGGTGTATCGTATATCCCAACCGGGGTCCCCGGCTTGTAGGGTTAAAGAAAAGGACTCATTATAAAACCCACCCCTTTGTGAAAATTCCGGACCAAGGGCATATGCTGTATATGCCTTTGCGTTATTGGCCGAACCGGGGGTGGGTTGCTTAAAAAAAAAGCGTTGGAGCGTATCCCCCTGCCTGCCGCTTGTTATATTGGCAGCCAGCTTACCCGTGGCAAAGCTGTCCGACACTATACCATCGGGCCGGGTTAGGAATAATAGATCCCCTGAAGCACCTACATGGAAATTGGTATGAAGGCGACCTTCCCCTTGTACATCCTTGCGGTCTTTGTCAGAAGCAAATACTACCAAATAAGACTTAGCCCCGATTTCGATATCGGGGAACCGCCACTTAAACAGGTCCTGGTTATCTTCAGACAGGCCGTAGCCCTCAAGGTTGACCGGGGTATCCTTGGGATTGTACAGTTCGATCCAATCAGGATACTCCCCGTCCTCGTCCTGGAGCGTGCTCTGGTTAAGGGCACACACTTCACTAATTATAATATTATTGCGCTCATTATAGGATATTCCCCCGGGCAAGGAAGAAAAACCCTTGGTATAGTTTTCTTCACCCGGTGTGGGGCTGGTGAAAAACAGCCACGGGTCGGTATCATCCCCGCCCCTGCCTACGGATATATCGGAAGGCGCCGCCTTTGTTTCCAACCGGTCCAGTATACCCCCTTCTTTATTGCACAGCACAAGGGTCTCACCATTGGCGTTCAAGCTGAAATTTGTATGAAGACGGCCCGCCGGGTCCCGCTTGTCCTTACCCGATGCAAATACCACCAGATACTGGCCGGGCTCTAGGGTAATATCGGGGAAGCGCCACTTGAAAACTGTGCCCTCTTCATCGCTCAGGCCGTACCCGTCAAGGTTAACGGCCGTGGTACCTGTGTTATACAATTCCACCCAATCGGGCAGGTCGCCGTCCTCGTCGACCATGGTAGCGTTATTTGCCACCATGTATTCATTTATAACAACCTGGGGGTTGTCCACCATACCTCCCTGGGAGGGCGGTGCTTCATCTCCCGACTCCACGTTTTCCATGACCGGCGTAGGGCGGGAGAAATACTGGAAGACATTGCTGTCAGACGGCAATCTGCCATAGGATACATCGGTGTCCAAGTCCCTGACCTCAATACTATCGATAAATTGCCCGTCCCTGGCGGAAAGGAATATCAATTCCTGGCTGGCACTTATCTTAAAATTTGTATGAAGATAGGGCCCGTCAGGATCCCTTCGGTCCTTGTCGGAAGCAAACACCAAAAGATATCCCTTCGGTTGGATGGTTACCTCGGGGAACTCCCATTTTAAAGGATTGTTCCTATCGTCGGACAGGCCGTAACCCTCCAAATCGACAGCCGTATTCCCCGGATTGTATATCTCCACCCAGTCAGGATAATCGCCGTCCTCGTCGGCAATCGTAACACTATTGGAAGCCATGACCTCGTTTATCATTAAAGACTCGGAACCCAAGGCCATAGGACTCTGCCAGCCCTCTAGCATAAAAAGAACAAACAGTCCTATAATTGCTGCGTATATTATTAATCTGTCCAGGCGCATTTGCCTTCTTGGCCTGGGTGTAGGTTGCAGGTTGGGCATTTATTGTCTCTCCCTCACAAAAACATTTTTATCCACAGACATCAAAGTCATGCTAAAAGAATTCTATCATGAAACGGTCTGTCATTATCTGGTTTGTTATTAACTTGATGTATTCTACATTTTAACATAAAAACCTTTTTTACTACAAAAAAAAATTATTTTTCTAAACTTGCTCTTATATAAACTTGTTCCTATATAATTAAAGACGTCCAAAGACCCTAAAAAGTTTCAGGGTAAATACTGTAATCCATAAACATTATCGGCTATTTTACAATATTGTTCCAAGGTAAGCTCCTCGCCCCGGACACCGGGGCTAATGTTTAAACCCTGCAATACCTCCCTTATTCTTTCCTTATCCCCGCCTAAGATGCCACCGTTGGCCAGGGCATTCACCAGGGTCTTTCGCCTTTGTTCAAAGGCGGCCCTTATAATCCTGAACATAAGCTTTTCGTCTTTTGCCACGGGATCTTTATGAGCCTTGGTCGTTAGCCTTATCACTATGGAGTCCACCTTGGGCCGGGGTATGAACACCGTATTGGGCACCTTTAGCAGCACTTCACAGTCGGCATAGTAGCCCACAGCCAGGGTAAGGGCGCCGTATTCCCTAGTAGACGGCCGGGCGGATATCCTTTGCCCCACTTCCCTTTGTATCATGAAGACCATGGTGGTTACCGGCAGCCCCTTCTCCAGCAGATCCATAATTATAGGCGTCGTGAGGTAGTAGGGCAGGTTGCCTACTACCTTAAAGGGTTGTCCGCCAAAGTAAGAAGGGGCCAGCGCCTTTAAGTCCATCTTCATGATATCCTGGTTTATTATCTTCACATTATCGAAATCCTGCAGGTTGTCCTGCAGTACTCGTATAAAACCCTTGTCTATCTCCACGGCGACAACCTTCCCGGCCACCATAGCCATATACGATGTAAGGGCGCCCAGGCCCGGGCCTATTTCCAATACATTATCACCCTTTTCGATCTGTGCCCCTTTGACTATGGCTTGTACTATATTCCCATCCACTAAAAAATTCTGCCCCAGCCCTTTATTGGGCGCAATACCGTATTCCTTCATTATCTCCATCACTACTTTTGGAGACGTAAGTTTGTTCAAGGATACCACCCTCCTGTCAATATCCGCTGCAGTGGCTGCAATAGATTCGCCCCTGCACACTAAAGAGGCAAAGACAGGGCGGTCAGCCCTGCCTTTGCTTGTTTGTGTTACCTCAGGATATATACCTTAACCCTACGTCTTCCCCAGGCATACGCCTCTTTAGTTGTTTCCATGTAAAGGTCGATCTTGTTACCCTTTACGCCGCCTCCTACATCAGCAGCCACGGCATAACCATAACCTGTTACATACAGCTTCGTGCCCAGGGGTATCACCCTTGGGTCCACTGCCACAATGCCTCGCCTAACCTTTGCCCCGGTGGCTGTCCTTCCGTAATACTTATCTCCAGGCCTCTTGCCTGTGCTTTCGTATCCCGCCGTATAGGCTGTGGCAGTCATATTCAGTACCTTTCTATATCTAACCCTTTCGCCCCTCGAAGTAGTAAAATACCGGGCCGTACCCTTTTCAATTATGGTATTCACCGGTTCTGATACTATTTCTTCCTTAACTACTTGTCTGGAAACTTCATGGCCGTCTTCGTATACTACAACAATCTTGCGTTCCAGTTGCCCTTCTTTTCCTTCCTGTACTACCCTTTCAACTCCCAAATCTAGGTCATCATTCTTTTTCACTATAACCTCATAGGGCAAGGCTTCCTTTTCAAGGATCTCCTCCTGTTTTACTCTGGTGATAGTAATATTTAAGCCAGGTCGTATACTATCCCTTACGCCGGGGTTTATTTTATCCCGTTCCCCTAATGGGATATTCTGCTCCTGAAGTACATCTAACACGGTGTCCTGTGTTGTAAATACCATTCTGTCCTTACCATCGGCTATAATTCTTACTGCTGTCGCACGTTCTATGGAGATCTCATCTCCGTCAGTAATCGGTTCATCCGGTGCAGGCACCACTTTGTCCTCTGGTCTCAACTTAACTCCATATTGGTTAAGCACATCTTTCACAGTGGCCAGCATGGTTACCACCTCAACCTTCTGCCTCCCATCGTCATTTATAACAACGGTTTTGTTCAGGTTGTTGATGGCAAAGGCTACACCCAGAAGTACCAATCCACCGACAATTAGGGTAAACACCATGGCAAACAACAACTTGCTCTGGTGTCCACCCTCGGTACTTGATTCCATATCTCAACCTCCTATTTACAATTTAACCCATTGGGAGTTGTCTGGAATATTCTATTATATTTTTTTATAGTTGTCAAATTATTTCCATATACTGTTATACAATATGCCTTTGACAACTATTTATAATTATTACCTTTACCTTTTCTTTTATTCGTTCATTTCACAAATATATATTATGCCCTGCTATACACTATATATTCGCAAGAATAAAATAAAAAATTCACCACTTGTTATGGTGAATTTTTTATTTTTACCCATCCTATGCCATGGGATAGTCAGGGCATCGATTCATTGGATTGGGGTACATACCCCCTGCCGTTGACTGGTCCATAAAGGGCCAACATGGATACATATGCCCCATCGGGAAACAGCATACGGGCCACATGGGGGGACATATTGGCATACGATGATCACAACCGGGCATCATGGGCGATTCAATAGGTGCTACTGCCCCATTGTCCGGCCTGCATCTATGATCAAACGCTGGCATTGTGGGACAACAAGGGGGCATCATATACCAACCCATAACCTGGTCCCAACAGGGCATACACCAATTATTATTCATAGGATTTTGGTACCAATCCATTATTCACTCCTCCTTGTATTAATAAACCACAACATTTACCTGTTTAATATCATAATATGAAAGGAATAAACAATGGTGATAAGTTATAGATATTATTGGTAATGCCTTATCCTAAATTCCACCCCTAATTGTGCAGCGATATCCTTACATCTATTAATGGACTCCGGCGGCAGTACATCCACCACCGATACCACCACCCTTTCAATATACTTGGTGCATTCTTTTATAAAATCCAATACCCCTCTATACCCCTCAAGGCCGTAATCGGAACCGCATATTTTCTGGTATTCCTTTGCATTGCAAGCATTTAAACTGATGGATATCACGTCCACCAACCCGGCAAGCCGGGGTGCCACATTATATCCATGGATAAGATTGGCCTGGCCGTTGGTATTTACCCTGACCCTTGCACCCCTGTTCTTTAAAAATCTGCTTATTTCCAGAAGTTCCTCCAGCCTTATCATGGGCTCACCATAACCGCA
>JBMNSO010000119.1:0-5481 GCA_050945235.1 Mahellales bacterium | reverse complement strand
ACTTGAGATCCATTCTGAAGAAAAACCGGTGGGAATACAGATATTTGGTTCTGACCCGGGTATTATGGCAGAAATCGCCGCTAGATTGAGGGACAGTGAAGCTGCCCTTATTGATATTAATATGGGATGTCCTGCACCAAAGATCGTTAAAAATGGTGAAGGATGTTCATTAATGTTAAAGCCCAAGCTTGTAAAGGAGATAATATGCCGAGTGGTACGGGAAGCTGGCAAACCTGTTACCGTGAAGATGAGGAAGGGTTGGGATAGGGACAATATAAATGCGGTGGAAATTGCATTGATCGCTGAACAGGAAGGCGCCAGCGCCGTAACGGTTCATGGCCGTACTGCCGACCAGTTTTATTCCGGCAAGGCCGATTGGGATATTATAAGACAAGTGGTCCGCAGTCTGACTATTCCCGTCATAGGAAATGGAGATATATTCACACCCGAGGATGCCAAGGCTATGACAGAGTATACCGGTTGTCATGGTATTATGATAGCCCGGGGGGCCCAGGGCAACCCATGGATCTTCAACAGTATACTAGAATACCAAAAAACGGGAAGGTTAAAAGGCAAGCCCGATTATAACACAATCCTTGATACGTGCAAAGAGCATCTCAACCTTGCCTGTGCCTTTAAGGGTGAAGGTGTGGCAGTGATGGAAATGCGCAAGCATGTTGCTTGGTATATAAAGGGATTGCCTAAAGCTGCCGGGATGAGAAACAAGGTTAATCTGGTTTCAAATAAAAGGGAAATGGAGGGTTTGATTGAAGAATACAGACAATATTTAGCCCTTGTTTCATCCAGTATTCATTGCTAGGTCATGTATATATATTTTAAAAATGTATAGAATAGACTCGATGGAAAACTAAGTATAAACAAGCTTATTACCCATGCAAGGTTTGGGGTATACTTATGATCCTTTGTGACAGAAATAGCTGATTATGGGCTAGAAATTTAGGATCGAGTAATAAATCAGGTATCCAATTAATATATTTTAGGAGGAATAGATGAAGAGGGTAGTAAGTGTTAGCATCGGGTCATCTGCAAGGGACCATAGCGTCGAGATAGAGGTACTGGGGCAAAAAATACTGGTAGAACGTATAGGTACCGACGGTGATATAAACAAAGCCATAGAGATAGTTAAGAGTTTGGACGGTAAAATAGATGCCTTTGGTATGGGTGGTATTGACCTATATGTATATAGCAGTAGTAAAAAGAAATATTTGATCAAGGCTGCTCTTCCAATATATAAGGCTGCCACCAAGACTCCCATGGTGGATGGTTCAGGATTAAAAAATTTAATGGAAAAGAAGGTTGTATATTATGCCTGTAATAATTGCGGCATAGATATAAAAAATAGCAAGGTACTGCTGGTTTGTGCAATGGACAGATACGGCATGGCAGAGGCCCTTGAGGAACTAGGCGCCGAGGTTATCTACGGAGATGTCATGTTTGCTCTGGGTATACCACTCCCGGTGAAGACCATGAAGGGAATAAAGAATCTGGCGTCGGTATTTATGCCTATTGTATCCAGGTTGCCCTTTGAAATGCTTTACCCAACCGGCAGGCACCAGGATCAGGAAGAAAATAAGAGCATTATTCATAAATATTATCATAATGCTGATATCATAGCGGGGGACTACTTGTATATAAAGAAACATATGCCCAAGGAACTTAATGGAAAAACTATTATAACCAATACGGTAACATTGGATGATGTCCAAACCCTTAAAGAACGGGGAGTTAGGATGTTAATAACATCAACGCCCAATATAAAGGGAAGGTCCTTTGGCACCAATGTAATCGAGGCAATACTCATCAGCCTTTTAGGAATAATGCCCCACCAGGTGACCCAACAGCACTACGATCGACTGCTTAAAAAAGCAGGGTTTGGTTACAGGGTGGAATACCTTCAATAATCAAAGGGGGTGTTGTCCATAGACAGATTTGGAGTGGTGATAGATTTTTTGCCCGATGGCTATATGCCTTATTACAAATGCTTTAAATACCTGCCTCCGGGTATGGTGGAGCGCATAAAGAAGTTATTGGGGCCAAGGGCAATATATTCTTTAGATAACATGGGGTGGATAATATCCATCCCATCATTTGTTGAACACAGGACAGCCTCTTATAAAATGATTAAGTCGGTGGATGCATTGGAAAAGATATTGGACAGGTTGGATATAAGGATAATACATCTGGCTAAAATAAAAAATGAGCTCAGAAGAGAAACAGCTGAGATACTAAAGAAGAATGGTAGGCAGGTATTGACCTATTCGTTTATTAAAGAAATAATTATGCTGTTGTATCTTATCAAGATTATAGATAAATGCGGCAAGGGTTTTATCACCCAGGAGATAGGAATAATATGCCACAATAAAACTCTAAAGAGGGATATACTACATATACTGGCAAGGTACTCCAATTATGTAACCAGTTTTGAATCAAATGGGTCTCAAGTTCAAGGCCTTTATAGTGAATTATTTAAGCAGTTTGGCTTGGTGGTGCATATTACACAAAACATTGAAAGCATTATAAACAAATGTAAAATAATTATTTTGGATCAAATCCTTGAAAAACAATATCTCCAGGGATTTGATCAAACAAAGATTATAATAAACCTGTCAGGGAAAACGTATCAAAGTAGCGATTTCAAGGGTCTTTGGATTAATGATTTATTTCTTAAAATGCCTCCTAATATATCCACGGGAATAAATAAGGATTTTGTAGGGCTAGAAGACCTGGTATGGGAGTGTGTACTCTTTAGCGATAAAGATTTCAGGATGATTTACGAAGCAAAGGAAATACAATGGGAACATACAATAAGGCTTATCCGAATCATCAATAAGAACAGCATTGATGTAAGAGCTTTGCAGGTAAATGATAGAATCCTGGCTTATACGGGAGTCTATCGGGCATTGGCTGCAGTTATATAGATGGAATTCTAAGCTTGACATTGGTTAGTACCTATTTTATAATTAAAACAATATTTAACTAGCGTGGTTAAAGCACTGTATTATGGCATGTCTTTTTACAGTGCTTATTATCATTAGGGGGGATAAACTATTTTTCATTGCTGCTACTGAATTTTCCAGCAACAATTAAGAATAATTGTACAAGTAAGGCATATATTATCAACATGCAGCATCGTGGATACAAAAAATAATGGAGGAGAGAATAGCATGAATAAACAAGTGATTCTGACTCTGGAGGGAGTAGCCAAGCTAGAAGAAGAGTTGAATTATTTAAAAACTGTAAGAAGGAGAGAGATTGCAAATAGGATAAAACAAGCTATTGCCTTTGGAGATCTTAGCGAAAATTCCGAATATGATGAAGCAAAAAATGAACAAGCTTTCATAGAAGGAAGGATCGTTACTCTCGAAAAGATGTTAAAGAATGCTAGGGTTATAGATGATGAAGATATAACCACCGATGTTGTAAGTATTGGTTCTAAAGTAAAGGTTCTAGATGTGGAAATGAACGAGGAGCTGGAATATACAATAGTAGGGTCGGCCGAAGCAGATCCCGCCAAAGCAAAGATTTCCAATGAGTCACCGGTGGGCAGGGCCCTTATAGGCAAGACGGTGAATTCTGAGGTAGAGGTTTTAGTCCCCGACGGAATTATAAAAATGAAGATTTTAGATATAAAAAAGTAAAAGGCAGGTTTAGTTCATGATAGATACAAAGGAAATACAAGATATAAATGAAATACAGAAGATAAGGTTGGAAAAGCTTAAAAAGCTAGAGGAGAAGGGTGTAAAACCCTTCTCTGTTCAAAGGTATGAGAGAACCCACTATTCCAAGGCTATTAAGGATGATTTTGAAAAGCTCGAGGGAAAAACAGTTTCCATGGCCGGTAGGATTATGTCCAGAAGGGGGCATGGCAAGGCAAGTTTTTGCGATGTTGCCGATAGGGATGGTAAGATACAGATATATATTCGTTTGGATGAAATAGGTGAAAAAAGCTATGAAGAATTTAAGCTGTATGATATAGGTGATATCATAGGCGTTACCGGAGAGGTCTTCAGAACACACAAAGGTGAAATATCCGTGAAGGCTCAAACAGTAACACTTCTTAGCAAGGCTTTGCTTCCATTGCCTGAAAAGTGGCATGGACTGAAGGATGTGGATATTAGATACAGGCAGAGGTACCTGGATCTAATCGTCAATCCCGATGTGAAGAAAACCTTTATAATCAGAAGCAGGTTTATAAAAGCCATGAGAGAGTTCTTGGACGACCGCGGGTATTTGGAAGTTGAAACCCCTGTTTTACATAACATAGCAGGCGGTGCTGCCGCCCGGCCCTTTATTACCCATCATAATACCTTGGATATGGATATGTATCTTAGGATCGCGACTGAGTTACATTTAAAAAGGTTAATAGTAGGTGGATTGGAAAAGGTATACGAGCTGGGCCGAGTTTTTAGGAACGAGGGCATGTCAATTAAGCATAACCCAGAATTTACTTCTATTGAGATTTATGAGGCTTATACAGATTATAAGGATATGATGGATTTAACGGAACAATTGATCTCAACATCTGTGGACCAGGTATTAGGCACTACTAGGATTCACTACCAAGGTGAAGAGATTGATTTGACCCCGCCTTGGACTAGAATGACCATGGTGGAAGCCGTTAAAAAATATGCAGATGTAGATTTTAACAATATAAAAAGTGATGAACAGGCTCGGGACGCAGCTAAAAAATTAAATATAGATATAGATAAAAATGCTACCAAGGGGCAGGTCCTAAACGCAATCTTTGAAGAATATGTGGAAAGCCATTTGATACAACCTACTTTTATCATGGATTATCCTATTGAAGTCTCTCCTCTGGCAAAAAAAATGGAGGATAACCCCATGATGACCTATAGATTTGAGCTTTTTATAATGGGTAGGGAGATGGCCAATGCCTTTTCAGAATTAAATGATCCAATTGATCAGAAGGAAAGGTTTATCAAACAGGTAGAGCAAAGGAATGCCGGCGATGAAGAAGCCCATATGATGGATGATGATTACATAAATGCCCTGGAGTACGGTATGCCGCCGACAGGCGGACTGGGTATAGGTATTGATAGGCTTGTTATGCTGATTACCGACTCATACTCCATTAGGGACGTTATATTGTTCCCAACAATGAAGCCTAAGGAATAGGACTATTTTTAAGGTTGTTGAATATTTTAATATAATTTCTTTAAAGTAATGTATAGGCATGATAATCGAAGAAAAAATAAAAAATATATATAATAGTGCTGAATAACCAATAATAATAACAGATTATAATGTTGAAATACATGCATAATATATGATATATTAATTGAGCGCCGAAAAACAAGGCGCTCGAGTAAATTATAAAAATTAAAAACATATTGACACAGGGAAATGGATGTGTTAATATAGAGGATGTCGGCAATAAAGCCGGCAGGGCATTGGACCTTGAAAACTAAACAGTGTAAGCATTAAGTAAAAGGACAAAGT
>JBMNSO010000118.1:0-5526 GCA_050945235.1 Mahellales bacterium | reverse complement strand
AAATGCCTTAAGACCCACGTAAAATGCCTTAAGGGCCAAGTCTGTTTAGTAAAACCTGAAGTTTGTGTTGAATAAGGGCAATATCCCCCTTGGTGGCGGGGCAGTTGTAGTCCTCGGCCAGTTGCAACCATGGCGCCGGCACCCTACCGCTGCCCGCCATACAGTTTAAAAACTCCCTATGTATAAGGCTGGCCCTGTTTATGGAATAATGCACCGACTTGGACCTTTGCAATACTTTAACACACTGTCCGGACTTTAGTTTCACAATGGTATGGACGCCATCCCTTTGCACATGGGATATATGAAGGAGGTTAATATAACCCATGGCCCCGTCACCGGGTATTACAGGCTTGACCATCTTTAAGGGTATCAATATAATGGATGGGGTTATAGGCAGCGGGATCAGATTCCTCTGTCCTATCAATTTCCCATACCTTTGTCTTAATGCCTTTATATCCCAGCCCCGGTTCATAGCCAAGGCCTTTAACAGCCATCTTATAGTCCTTTTATCCTCCACCTTGCTCCCATCACCATATATAATGATGGTTACCCTGCCATGACCCTGGGTGTACTGGGGTACAAAGGCGCTTACCCCTTTATCTATTATTATCTGCACATCTTTCATCGCAGTCCTCCCGGCACCTGGCAAATTATGCTTATATTATAATACGAACATATATTCGTGTCAACTACCCTGGTTGATTTTCAATATGGATCCGGACAATTGGTCTATGCTCCTTGTCAATCCCTCCAGTTTACCCTCCACCCTGACCAGCAGGTATATAGACACCACTATGGGGAAACCCAGGTTTGCCACATGACCAAATATTTGTTCCATACTCCCACCCCCTAATTATTGTTTGCCATTATTTATGCTTTTTTGAAAAATTGGGGAAGGCCTACCTTCCCCAATTTTTGCCCGGCTTATACCAAATAAAGGCCGGATTTTAAGTAAGCTGTATTACATTCTTTTCCGTAGTAATTATGCTAGCTTCGGCTATCCCGGTAAGTCCGCCTTCCACATTGAAGATATCGGCGTTGAGTATAGCATTCATGGCTGCCGATACCTCGGTGGGCGATAAACTTTCCTTGGGCGCATCCACCGTGATTTTATAGGTTTTGCCCGCACCTGTATTAAATACCAATTCCAACCTTTCGTCCATTTATATCACCTCCCTTCAACAGTTCCACCTCTATTCCATCACCATGTCGGCCTCCTGCACCTTCTTTACCTCGATGACGGGATATTGATACAATGATGCAACGGCTTGTGCAGTATCGAAGATCTGCTGGTCCTGGGCGTCTGACTTGACCCGGGTTAGGGTTTTGGTTTTGGTTGCCCTGTTGCCGTTTTCATTTAGACCCAGGTCCAGCCTTATCTGCACCTTGGAATCCAAAGGCCTCACTTCCAATGCCATGGTACTCACCTCCTTTCTTTGCAGATTGATATCTTATACCCTATAGATACAACCAGGTTAAAAAACCTATATATCTAGTCGACCATGTATTTCCTCAGCCTTTGTATTGCCCTGGCCTTCAGGGATAAAACGGCCTGGTAATGGATATTTAGATTTCTACTGATTTCCTTCAGGGGAATGTTTTTAAAATAATAAAGGTATACAACCCGCCTCTGTTTAGCCGTTAATATATCCAGCCCCTTCGCCAGCCTACATCGGTCGTCGTTAAGCAGGAAAATCTCCTCTGGCCCGGGGCTACGGTCCATAACCCTGTCAGTTAAAGACATGTTTTCCGGGTATTGGGCTGGCTGGTCCAAGGACAGTATTGTCCACGGCTTTGGGTTTTTTCTGCCCATATTCATGGCGGCATACCTGAGCCTTGTCTTTACAAAACCTAAAAAAGGTACATTATACCCCGGATCGAAGGATTCTACCAGCTCCAGTACCGACAGCCTTAGGGATTGCAGGAAATCCTCCCTTGGCAGACCCCTGCCGTACCTGTTGTACAATGACAGCATAAGGGGCATAAGTTTACAAAGGAGCTGTTCTTTACAATGCCTGTCCCCTTTCTTGCCGCCCTGTACCAATTCCTTGTACAAATATTCCATTTAACTCACCTCACAGTATGTGAGGGCCGGCCCTTAGACCAGATTATATTTCCTATGAATGTTTTGGCATAATTACCACTAACCCACAGTGGACTGCAGGTAATTCACTCTAAAGTGACAATAATAAAAAATTATGTCCACCATTATTTAAGTGGACACACCAGTAAAGGTTAGTTTATAAACTCGGTCAAAATTCCCTTCAGGTCTTCGGGCTTTACCACCTTAAGGCAAGGATACTGCCGGGCCAGTCTGGAAAGTATGCCCAGGGTATCGTCGGTGGAACCCCTATCCACAACCACTATCCCATCAAGGGCGCTACCCTTCCCTTCGACCCAGTCCTTAAGTATTAACGACCTTATAATATCCTCTATGTTTTCCTGGTTGTTTTCAACGGTAATAATGATACTGTACCGTCCCTTCATACCCCTTGCCGGCCATCCCGCGGCTGATATAATGCGAACGGCCAGCATGAACACGCCGAATAGGGCCATTATCCAAAGGAAAACCACCATGTATGTATTAAGCAGCACAGACATCCCCCCTTCCCATAACCACACTACATAATATGTACTTTATAATCTTTTGTTCATATGGGAAGTATGGGAAAACTTTTTTCCTTTTTGCATTTAACATATAAGCCCATACTTGCATATTATGTAAATGAAATTTGAAAACATCCTTGAACTTATTAAGTGTAAAAAAGTCAAAAAGCACGACGACTAACCAAACATCGTTATTACAATCGGTTTGAGTATCATTGATACCCTTGAGAAAAAAGGCTTTATCATATTTTTGATAAAGCCTTGTAAAATATTTAAAGGTTTTTTATGATTATATTGAAATGGGTGGTATAATATGGATAAATCCGCAACCCGGTCATCCGAAGATTATGAGCTGGGCAAACAATTAATTGAATCGGCAATAGTAATGGATCAAGCCCTGGCGGAACTCCTAAAAATAGAAGCTAAAAAAATGAAAAAACTGCTAGGCACCCCCGATTCTGCCGAAGAGTTAGAAAAAAGCAATTTATTTTTAAAGAGTATTATCTTTCTGCTAACCATGACCGAGGAAAAGATAAAAAACGGGATCAGCCTTTGTAATGATGCCAAAAAAAATAAAGAAGCATAAAAATACTTCTTTATTTAAACGTGTCAATTTTATTTCATATGATTGGGGACCAGCTTATGCCGTTTATAAACCTGCCTGTTCCTTTAATGCATCAGCTTTATCGGTCCTTTCCCATGGCAGATCCAAATCATTGCGGCCGAAATGTCCGTAGGCCGCCGTGTTCCTGTATATCGGCCTTCTTAAGTTCAGGTCTCTGATAATAGCTGCCGGTCGAAGGTCAAAGTTTTGTTCAATCAACTCTACTATCTTGTCCTCGGGTATCCTGGCGGTACCAAAGGTGTCTACCAATATGGAAACCGGTCGTGCAACACCTATTGCATAAGCAAGTTGGATTTCGCATTTTGAAGCCAACCCCGCTGCAACAATGTTTTTGGCTACATACCTGGCTGCATAGGAAGCCGAACGGTCAACCTTTGTGGGGTCTTTGCCGGAGAAGGCGCCACCACCATGGCGTGCGTAGCCGCCGTATGTATCCACGATTATCTTTCTACCGGTCAACCCGGAATCGCCCTGGGGCCCTCCAACCACGAACCTTCCGGTGGGGTTTACCAGATATTTTGTGTTATCGTCAAGCAATTCCTTGGGAATCACCGGAAGGATTACATGCTCTATAATATCCCTTTTTATGGTCTCTTGATCAACCTCTGGGCTGTGCTGTGTTGATATTACCACAGTATCCACCCTTACAACCTTGTCATCATCATATTCAACGGTAACCTGGGACTTGCCATCGGGTCTTAAGTAAGGTAGCAGCCCGTCCTTCCTTACCTTGGCCAGTCTTCTGGTCAGCTTATGGGCTAGGGATATGGGCATGGGCATAAGCTCCGGTGTCTCGTCACAAGCGAAACCGAACATCATTCCCTGGTCACCTGCACCTATGGCTTCAATATCGCCTTCCAAGGTTCCTTCCTTAGCTTCTAAGGCCTTGTCCACTCCCATGGCAATATCCCCGGACTGCTCGTCGATGGAAGTAATAACCGCGCAGGTGTCACAATCAAATCCGTACTTAGCCCTTGTATAGCCTATTTCTTCAACAGTCTTTCTTACTACCTTTGGGATATCAACATAACAATTGGTTGTTATTTCCCCCATCACCAGAACCAAACCGGTTGTCGTGGCCGTTTCACATGCCACTCTTGCATAGGGGTCTTGTTCAAATATTGCATCCAATACTGCGTCAGATATCTGATCGCATATTTTGTCGGGGTGCCCTTCGGTAACCGACTCGGAAGTAAAAAATCTCTTTGCCATTAAAAAATTCCTCCTTTGTTCGCTGTTTTAAACAATTAAACCCCTTCCAGCAAGAAGAGGTAGAAATCCGCCAGGTACTATCCTATTTTGCCATTCTTGTCATTTCCTAACTATATTAGCACATTGATATTATCAAGTCAATATTTCGACGGATATTGATAAATTGCAGGAATACCCCGGACACTAATTGGGTATGATTTGATTACTGACAAACAATACGATAATCCCGGCTACTATGTTTCCCAGTAGTATGGATATAAAGGCACGCTTAAACTCCAAGCCTAAAAAGGCAGCCACCGTGGCACCCGTCCATACGCCCGTACCCGGCAGGGGAAGGGCAACCAATATAAACAACCCGATTAAACTGTATTTTTTCACAGTTTCACTCTTTCGCATGGACCTGTTAAATAACCAATCAGCCGGCCTCCCAAATATCTTTGTCTTTCTAAGATACCTGATAACAGGCTTTATATATACAAGAACCAAAGGCACCGGCAGCATTCCGCCGATTATGCCCAGTATCAGTGAAGATAAGGGATCAAAGCCAAGGGATATGGCCAAAGGTATGGCGGCCTTTAATTCAAGAAGCGGAATGGCAGATATCCCGATTATCACTAAATCATCTGACAAGATAGAAAAAAATTGACGAATAAAATCCATCAGACACCCCTCAAACATAACAATAATTGCACAACACTTTTAAATTATATCATATATTATATGGTTATTACTAACAAATTTCATTATTACTAAAATCTAAGTATATTTTGGAGTATATTTAATGAAAGGAAAAATAAAAACCTTGAAACTTCTCCTTCAAGGTGTAAAATACATTTGGTGGAGGGAGGTGGATTCGAACCACCGAAGGCTGCGCCAACAGATTTACAGTCTGCCCCCTTTGGCCACTCGGGAACCCCTCCATATTTTGATATTTAATGTCAATTTCCTGCTTATATTGAGTTATGGAGCTGGTGATGGGACTCGAACCCGCAACCTGCTGATTACAAATCAGCTGCTCTGCCAATTGAGCTACACCAGCATGTCTGATCCGTCTATATATCCCATTTATTCTTTATAATCAT
>JBMNSO010000117.1:0-5533 GCA_050945235.1 Mahellales bacterium | reverse complement strand
TAGACCCGGGAGGGGGCAGAACTAATAATGCTTGGATAATATGGGGATGTGTTTTTATCCTGTCAGTAATAATAGGATTGTTTATAGAAAACAAAGGTCGAATTGTTGGTTTTATCAGTACATTGATAGTTATTTGCGGATTAACAGTATTTCTTTTTGTTCAGATATTTAAAGAATTTTCGGTAGTAACAATTCTTATACCGGTTATAGTAATTCTAGCATTGGCCTCAATTTTAGGTTATGTAAGGAAAAAGTCGGCAAGTATGAAATAAGGATAGGTATAGTCAACACTTACGGTTTTTTCAGTATGTTTTTGTGCTGCCATGATTCATCCAGTGGAAAGTTCATGATGTGTTGGTATTAATAAAAAACTGGCTAGATATAATCTAGATATAATTTAGATATG
Source organism: Mahellales bacterium (assembly GCA_050945235.1). Taxonomy (GTDB): domain Bacteria; phylum Bacillota; class Clostridia; order DUOD01; family DUOD01; genus DUOD01. The sequence continues at coordinate 5,127 of JBMNSO010000117.1, read as the reverse complement.
ATATATATTTATTCTATATTTTAAGATTATAAGGAGGGATGAAGGTGAAGAGAGTATATCGTTTGCTGTTTATCCTACATCTATTTGTAGGAATAGGAGCTGTGTCAGGGGGGTTAGCCGCCATAACCAATCCTAATGAACCACTTGGAGCTTCAGTAGAGCTTTTAAAAAACTCGCCTTTTAAAGATTATCTAATACCTGGTATCATCTTGTTTACTGTAATTGGTCTTGGGAATATCATTAGTGCTTTGATGTTACGTTTCATGCCAAGAATACAAGGGTATATAAGCAGCGTTTTCAGTTGGGCTTTAGTTATATGGATTATAGTTCAATGCCTAATGCTTGATAGTATAATTTTTCTCCATGTTTTGTTTTTTATTATTGGTGTAATACAAGGTCTTTTATCAATGAAAATTCTATTTGCTCAAAACTTGTTTCCAGCGAATATAATCAAAGGATTAAAAAGAGACATAAAACAAAGATAATATCAGAATAGAATACAAGACCTTAGTTAAAAAAGCTGATTTGGTCAAATTAAATACTTATAGATAGCCGGAACTATCGGTATTTTTTCTTGAAGGACTTGAAGGCGTGCAGTATCGACAAAAGCGGCTATGGAAATATTAATGACTGGCTTGTGGTTAGGCCATAGAAATGGGCTATTGACAGAGGCCATAGACAGGGGCTATTTACATCATCATAGTTTGATTATAATAGGAGTTTGACTGGGCAAATAAAATGACAATATTGATAAAAAATGATTTGTGAGGAGAAAAGATGAAAATTAACAAATTTCAGTTATTTAATGCCAAGATGGAAAAGGCTGCCGACAGATGGTGGTTTATTCTCATTATACTAATAGTGTTTTTTATTCCTTCGGCAAATTTCGTGCCGGAGGTTTTTATAGGAATAACGATACGGCACAGTAGACCAGCAGCAGCGCCATAATGGTATTAACGATTTTATTATTCTTTACAATGAACCTTTGAAAGGCAGACCCGAACAATGCCCAGCAGCAGGTGGCGCCGAAGGCGATGGAAGCCATGAACAGGCAGAAAATATTCAGCATTGCCGCCGATTTATAATAGGGTACTACAAAGGTTGATAGGGTTGTGATGCTGTAAAGGATAGCGTTCGGATTGACGAACTGCAAGAGCATGCCGAATAAAAATGAATTTGTGGGCCGCCGGGTTGTGTCTCCGCCTTCAGGTTTGCTGGTAAAGATTTTCCACGCAAGCCATAGTATATAGGCTGCGCCCAGGGAAGCCATAACAGGTTTGATGGACGGAATGAAATTGTACAAGGCCATGGTGAAGATACTGCATAGGGTTGTCAGAATAAGTACGCCAAAGAATATACCCATATTAAACCTGATACCTTTTTTAAACCCGTATCGTCCGGCATTGGTCATGGAAATAATGGTATTGGGCCCGGGTGAAAAGCATGAAATAAGGACGTAGGCTAAAAATGCTGCAAAATTGGGCATGGATATTTACCTCCGTCAAATATAAAAAGAGGTTATCAAAAGATGGTAACCCTCTTTTAGTTCTAAATTTCCCCTTTAAAATATATCATCTATTAGAGAGGATTAATGATGCCGGTCCAAGTAACAGGGTCAGTATAGCCTGACTGCGGGCATCGTCAAAGTTGGAGCCTAACGGACCGGTAAAGGCTTTCATGGGGGAGGGGTACCATGGTAAACAGCCTATGGCTATTTCTTATAATAATGGGCATTATAGTGGCGGTATTCACCGGCCGGCTGCAGGAGGTAACCGATTCCGCCATATCCAGTGCTAAGAGCGCGGTGGAACTTGCCCTTAGCCTTATCGGTATTTATTCCCTATGGCTGGGGCTTATGAACATAGCCAGGAAGGCCGGCTTGATAGCGCGGATATCCAGGCTCATAAAGCCGATAACCAGGGTATTGTTCAAAGACGTGCCCCCGGACCATGGCGCCATAGGCTCCATTACCATGAATATAATCGCCAATATGCTGGGCATGGGCAATGCCGCCACCCCCTTTGGCCTGAGGGCCATGAAGGAACTGCAGCAGCTAAACAAGGACAAAAAAACAGCCACCAATGCCATGTGTACTTTCTTGGTCATCAATACGTCCTCGGTACAGCTTATTCCCACCACCATCATTGCCATACGCAGTGCAGCCGGGTCGGGCAACCCTACCGAGATAATAGGCACCGCACTGATAGCCACAATATGCTCCACAATGGTGGGTATAATGGCGGTAAAGTCCCTCGAAAAGATCTTTTAACCGGAGGCATGTATGATAAAAATAATAAACCTTTTGTCCACCTTAGCCATTCCCCTCTTCATATCGGGTATTTTAGTTTATGGTTTCAGTAAGGGCGTTAAGGTATATGAAGTATTTGTGGAAGGGGCCAAGGAGGGCCTTTTAACCTCCCTTAGGATAATACCATACCTCGTGGCCATGTTTGTGGCCATTGGAATATTTAGGTCCTCCGGGGCTATGGAGCTGATAACCCATGCTCTAACGCCCATTATGTCCAGGCTGGGCATACCACCGGAGGTACTGCCCATCATACTTATAAGGCCGATGTCGGGTATCGCTGCCATAGGCATGTTCACGGACCTGGTGGCCAGGGTGGGGCCCGATTCTTTCCCAGCCAGGCTGTCGGCCACCATGATGGGTTCCACCGAAACCATATTCTACACCCTGTCGGTGTATTTCGGTTCGGTGGGCATAACCAATATACGCCATACGTTGATAGCCGCCCTGTGTGCCGATCTGGCCGGGTTAACGGCCTCTCTCATTATTTGCAGGGCGGTGTTTGCTTAAGGTATTATTTATATAAAGCATTTATATAAAGTGTTTACTTATGGTATTTTTTTAAAGTATTTACACAAAATAATTAATGTTATTAAAGTTATTAAATCTATTAAAGCTAAAAACACCATTAATGTTATTAATGGTGTTTTTGTTAATGTTTCTACTTAAACAACTGTTCCATAATGTTTTTTGTAATGGGTACCGAGGAAGCGCCTCCGCTTTGGGTATCCTCCACAACGGTGCATACCAGGTATTTGGGGTTGTCGGCCGGGGCATACCCTATGAACCAGCCTATGTTTCCTTCCTTGCCCACCTGACCGGTACCGGTTTTGCCGGCTACCAATATGTCATCCAGCTTGGCACCCTGGGCAAAAGCCTTGGGACGGTTGACGGTGTCCACCAGCGCATCCCTTATTATATCCACTGTCTCGGGGGTAAATATACCTTCCTGCAATACCTGAGCTTGTGCATTGTTATTCGCATCATCAAGCATCAGTATAGGCTTTAGCATATTTCCGTCGTTGATTAATGCTGTATAGGTTACTGCCATCTGGAGGGGTGTGGTCAAAATCTCACCCTGTCCGTAGCCCGAATCGGCAAGAAGTATGCTGTCATCGGTGATGGTGTTTTGGGATATGGATGACTTGGCTACATTAAGGTCGAAGGGCAGCTGCTGCCCAAAGCCCAGCTTTTCCATGTACCTAATGAATTTCTGTGCGCCCATCTTAATGGCGGCCTGGGCGAAATATATGTTGTCCGACCATACTGTGGCATCGGCTAAATTCACCGGTCCCGCCGGTCTATCTATCCTATTCACATAGTAGTTGCCCCACTTGTCGGATAGCTGCCACTTGCCATTGGGGGAGTCCACTTGGGTATTTTGGTCTATTACACCGGCATCCAGCGCCATGGCACCCACCAGGGGCTTGATGGTGGAAGCCGGGGGATATAAGCCCTGGATGTTTCTGTTGAGCATGGGCTTGTTTTCATCATCCTGCAGTGCCTGCCACTGGGCAGGGGTAATGCCGTGGGAAAAGAGGTTGGGGTCGTAGGAGGGGCTGCTGGCCATGGCCAGTATCTCGCCGGTGCGGGGGTTAAGTACCATGGTGGAGCCCACGTGGCCATCAAGGGCTTCGGCGGCTGCCCGTTGGATGGATGCGTCAATGGTAAGGTGGATGTCCTTACCGTCTTCCTTTTCAACCTTGGCCACCGTGTGCTTTATTTCACCGTCGGCGTCCATTATGTTGATCTCATACCCGGGTTTTCCGAATAACACGTCTTCATACCGGGCTTCCAGCCCTGACTGGCCTATTAAGTCCCCCTGCCTGTAGCCCTCGGATTTTTTTGTTTCCAGTTGTTCAGCGGTTATTTCGCCGATATGTCCTATAACCTGTCCCAAAGCCGAGCCCAGTGGATAAACCCTCAGTTCCGTTTGCTTTACGCTTACACCGGGTATGGATGCCAGCTGTTCAATAAGGCCTACATTTGCATCGGGCAGCGCCTTGATGGGTACGAACCAGTCGGGCTGGACCCAACTGGCGGTATATTTATCCTTTATAAAGTCGGGTTCCACATCCAGGAGGTTGCTTAACTGCTGGAGCAGTGCTTCTTCGTCCTCTATCTGCCCGGTTACTACGCCTACCTCCATTGCACTGCCCTTTGTTGCCAGGGGATGGTCGTTGCGGTCGAAGATATTGCCCCTTTCTGGGGCTGCCTTGGATACCCTGACGGTGTCGTCCTTGGTTAGGTCAGGGAATATGTAGTAATGATCCCAGTGGATCTTCCATCCCTCTTCTTCCTGTTCTACAACGGTAATGGAGTTTTGAAATTTTATATCACCAACAGTGTTGGTGGTTAGTACAATACTATAAGGGATAACCTCATAGTCTTGGTATTCTTCCTTTTGGTCCGGTAATAGGGTGTACTGTATCTTTTCCGTTCCTATTCCGCTTAATATCTTTGAATAACGGTTAATAAAGTCTTCCTCGGATATTGCCTCCATGGAATCCTGGGTTAATAAACCATACATGGCTTCATATTGTTGGGAAGCCATGAGATCTAAGAATTCTTTAGCCTTATCCTCTGCTGTAGGTGCCTTGGTCTTTGAACATCCAACAAAGGATAACAAAATCGCCGCAGCTAAAGCCATTATCAGCACCTTATAAACAGATCTATTCACAGATTCAACCCCCCCATTTTTTTAGTATTATATCATAGGGGGGTCAGGCTTGAAAAGTTGAAAAGTTGTATTTACTTGTAAAAAATGGTATACTTGAACCGGGTGATAAAAAATGCCAAGGAAACCTAGGGTACATTTTGAA
>JBMNSO010000116.1:0-5547 GCA_050945235.1 Mahellales bacterium | reverse complement strand
CTTTATGATTTTATTTGGAATGAATATTGCGATTGGTACATCGAACTGGTTAAACCCAGGTTATTTTCAGAGGACGAGGACAGTAAGGACACCGCTTTATATGTATTGTCCTATGTCCTATCCAATACCCTAAAACTGCTCCATCCCTTTATGCCCTTCATTACCGAGGAGATTTGGCAACACCTGCCCAATGAAGGACAGAGCATTATGGTATCCAGCTGGCCGGAATACAATGACATGCTCGATAAACCACAGGCCGAGGAGCGAATGGAGGCAATAATGGATGCCATCAAGGGAATTAGAAATATTAGAAGCGAAATGAATGTGCCAATATCCAGGAGGCCAAAGGCTATAATAGTTAGGGACGACGAAGGATTTAAGCTTACGGAGGAATATAGAGCGTACTTTTGTAGACTGGCCGGTGTTTCACAGCTGGAGGTACAACGTAATAAACAGGGCATACCCGATAACGCAGTGTCGTTGGTTACCGGCATGGGAGACGTATATATCCCATTGGAAGACCTCATAGATATCGATATGGAAATAAAAAGGCTTATTAAAGAGAAGGAAAGGCTGGAAGCCGAATTGAGACGGGTCAACGGCAAGCTAAATAACCAGGGCTTTGTTCAAAAGGCTCCTGAAAAGGTGGTACAAGAGGAAAGGGATAAGAAGGTTAAATATCAGCAGATGTATGACAGCGTTATCGAAAGGTTGAAGACCTTGCAATAAGCATGTAGTATCATGGGGGGCAAGGATATGGATTACCGTCAGGCAATGGACTTTATTAACAGTACACTAAAATTTGGTTCTAAACTGGGTTTGGAAAACATAAACTTTATGCTTAAGCTATTGGGTAATCCCCATGAAAAACTTAGGGTAATACATGTTGGAGGGACCAATGGCAAGGGTTCCATATCGGTTATGATAGCTTCAATATTGAAGGCACAGGGATACAGGGTGGGGTTGTTTACCTCGCCCTGTCTTGAGTCTTTTACCGAAAGGATTCAGATTAACGGTGAACCTATTAAGGAAGAAGATGTGGCACGGCTGACCGGCCGAGTCAAGGAAAAGATAGACCAGATGGTTGGGCTGGGGTACAGCCATCCTACGGAATTTGAAATAGTAACGGCTATTGGATTTATGTATTTTTTTGAGCAGGCAGTGGACTTTGCAGTAGTGGAAGTGGGACTGGGAGGACGGCTGGATGCCACCAATGTGGTGCATCCCTTAATATCCGTCATTGCATCCATAAGCCTGGATCACATGGATGTACTGGGCAATAGTATCGAGAAAATCGCCTATGAAAAGGCAGGTATCATAAAAGAGGGAGTACCTGTTGTATCATATCCTCAACGGGCTGAAGCCCTAAAGGTTATCGCGGAGGTTTGTCGTCAAAAAAACAGTCCATTGATAATAATAGAGGAAAACAATATTAAAATACGGTCTTATGGTATTGAGGGTCAATGTTTTGATTTTGAACGTAACGAATTAGTACTGGACAATCTCAGGATAAATCTATTAGGGAGATACCAGGTTTTAAATGCCGCTGTCGCAGTTACCGCAATGGTGGTTTTAATGGATTTGGGCGTAACGGTGTATAAGGAGGCATTGTATGACGGACTAAGGTTTGCCCGATGGCCGGGACGGGTGGAGGTATTGCCTGTAAAGCCCTTAGTAGTGATAGACGGGGCTCATAACGAACAGGGGATGATGGCCTTGAAGGATGTTGTTTGCGATATTTTTAATGACAGAGAAATAATTCTGGTACTGGGGGTTCTCCGCGACAAAGAGGTGGAAAAAATGGTTGACCATGTAGTACCCCTTGCCCATAGGATAATTTGTACACAGCCGGATAATAGTAGGGCCATGGATGCTGAAAAATTGTCCGAGCTTATTAATAACAGACTTAACAGACGGTGTATCCCGATCAAAGGGATTGGCGATGCTATTGACAGGGCCCTGGACTTAGCAATGGATACCAAAGATGCAATGGTATTGATAAGTGGCTCCCTTTATTTGGTGGGTCCTGCCAGAAGCAAGCTGATAAAAAGAAAAATTGAGAACAGGTAAGACCGGGTACGCCCGGTTTTATTTATTGGATGTACTGAAATACAATGGTTGGGGAGGAAAAAATTCTAAAAATAGTTGCAATATATTATATAATACTATATACTAATACTAATATCAGGTACTAAATCTATAAACCATAGTGGGCACATCGAGGTGAAGGATTTTGGGGAAGAATTCGTTATCAAAAAAGGAACGACAGAAGGCGTTGCAGCAGCAATTAAAGGACGATCCTTTTTTGACCGATGACGAGTTATGTGAAATGTTTTCTGTTAGTATCCAAACCATTAGACTGGATAGGCTGGAGTTGGGAATCCCGGAACTGAGGGAGCGTATCAAGGGCGTTGCCGAACTCAACTATAAAAAGGTAAAAACCATAAAGAGTACGGAAATAATAGGCGAGTTAGTTGACCTAGAGCTAGGGAAGGGCGGTATATCCATATTTGAAACCACCCAGGATATGGCCTTTGAAAAAACTAATATTATACGGGGGCATTTTATATATGCCCAAGCAGAGTCCTTGGCCATGGCGGTGATTGATGCCAAGGCTGCCTTAACAGGTGTGGCCAACATAAAATATAAAACCCCTGTCAAGTATGGTGAAAAACTTGTAGCAAAGGCAGAGGTCGTAAGGAAAAGAGGAAATAAATATTTCGTATGGGTAAAGACTAGGGTAAGGTCGGTAGAAACCTTCAGGGGTAAGTTTATACTAGTTTCCATTGAGGACAAATAGGAGGCAAAAAATGAGAGTAATAGTAGATGCTATGGGAGGAGACCATGCCCCGGAAGAGATAATTAAGGGCTGTATAGACAGCCAAAGGGATCTTGGTATACATATAATATTGGTTGGTCGGGAGGATGTGATTGAAAGGGAACTAACCAGAAATGGATATACGGGAAACGATATATCCATTATCCATGCTTCACAGGTTATTGAGGTAACGGATCAGCCGGTAAGTGCTATTAAAGCAAAAAAAGATGCGTCCATGGTTGTAGGTCTAAACCTATTAAGAAAGGGCGAAGGCGATGCCTTTATATCTGCGGGCAACACCGGTGCGTTAATGGCAGGTGCCCTACTAAGGGTAGGTAGGATCAAGGGTATTGACCGGCCTGCATTGGCACCAACAATTCCTACTGAAAAGGGCAGCCTGTTGCTCTTGGATGCAGGCGCCAACACTGAGTGTAGGCCTAATAATCTTGTACAGTTCGGAATAATGGGAAGCATTTATATGGATAAGGTGCTGGGTGTGCCCAATCCTAGAATAGGGTTGGTCAATGTAGGCACAGAGGAAAATAAGGGGAACGAACTTGTGAAGAAGGCCTATACTGGGCTGTCTAAGACCAGTATAAATTTTGTGGGCAATATTGAGGCCAGGGATATACCCAAGGGGATTGTAGATGTGGTTGTGTGCGATGGGTTTGTAGGTAATATAATATTAAAATTTATGGAAGGTGTTGCCCTTACATTATTTGATATGCTCAAAACGGAATTATCCAGTGGTTTTAAGTCCAAGATCGGGGCCTTATTATGCAAAAAAGCATTTAAGAGTTTTAAACGCCGGATGGATTATACTGAGTATGGGGGTGCGCCCTTGCTAGGTATTAATGGACCGGTGATAAAGGCCCATGGCAGTTCAAATGCCAAGGCTATACAAAATGCAATAAATCTAGCCCATACTTGTGACAAAAATGGCGTATTGGATTTGATTAAACAAGAAGTAGTTAAATTGGGAGTTGAATAGAATGGCAGATGGTAGGAATGCAGCAATAATAGGGACAGGAAGTGTTATACCGCAAAGGATTGTAACCAATAAGGATCTGGAAAAAATCATAGAGACATCCGATGAATGGATAAGGGAAAGAACCGGCATACAAGAACGAAGGGTAGTGGAGGACAATATAGCCGCATCGGATATAGCTACAGAAGCAGGTTTGTTAGCAATGAAGAAGGCTGGGGTAAAGGCGGAGGATTTGGACCTTATTATAGTATCAACAGTAACCCCTGATATGGCCTTTCCGTCAACCGCCTGTTTAGTACAGAACAATATCGGTGCTAGAAATGCTGCGGCCTTTGATTTGGAGGCGGCCTGCTCAGGTTTTTCCTATGGGATGACAATAGCTAAGCAGTTTATAGAGACGGGTACATACAGATACGTTCTCGTTATCGGTGCCGACGTACTGTCCAAGATTACCAATTGGAGGGATAGGCACACCTGCATATTATTTGGCGACGGAGCTGGTGCTGCGGTATTGGGGCCGGTGAATAAAGGTGAAGGTATATTATCCACGTGCTTGGGTGCGGATGGAAGTGGTGGTCATGTGTTGAAACTGCCGGCCGGTGGCTCAAGAATGCCTTCTACCCACGAAACCATAGACAAACAGTTGCACTATATTGATATGGATGGCAGCGAAGTCTTTAAATTTGCGGTGAGAATAATGGCCTCCACAACAAATGAGGTTTTAAAAAAGGCTAATATTAAGTTGGAGGATGTGGATCTATTAGTACCTCACCAGGCGAACATCAGGATAATTGAGGGTGCCATAAAGAGACTAGGCATAGATAGGAATAAAGTTTTTATAAACCTGCATAAATATGGCAACACATCATCGGCATCAATACCCGTGGCCTTAGATGAAGCTATTGAGGAAGGCAGAATTAAGAAGGGACAAATCATAGTCCTGGCTGGGTTTGGTGCAGGTCTTACCTGGGGTTCCAGTGTAATGAAATGGGTGTAATATGTTTATGGTAAAAAGATATAATAAATACTCAGTTAATAATATTGTTTAGGGAGACAGTAATGGCAGAAAAAATAGCTTTTGTCTTTCCGGGACAGGGTGCACAATACGTAGGTATGGGAAGGGATATTGCACAGGATTTTAGTGTGGCCAGGGATACCTTTCACATGGCCAGCGAGGTGCTGGGCTTTGATGTGTTGAAACTCTGCCAGGAAGGACCTGAAGAACAACTAATAAAAACGGAGATTACACAGCCCGCCATTCTAACGGTTAGTATAGCCTTCCTAAATGTACTTCGGGAATTAGGCATGACCTGTCATATGACGGCTGGTTTAAGTCTTGGTGAATATACTGCGTTGGTGTGTGCCAATGCCCTGGACTTTAAAGATGCCGTAGGTTTGGTGAATAAGCGTGGAAGGTTCATGCAGGAGGCTGTACCCGAAGGGGAAGGTACCATGGCAGCAATAATAGGCCTGGATGCCCCTTCCATACAGGAATGCTGCAGAGAGGCCAGGGTTAAAGGTATAGTGGAGGTAGCTAATTATAATTGTCCCGGCCAGATTGTAATAGCGGGGCAGGTAAAGGCGGTGGAATATACCTGTCAGCTGGTGAAGCAAAGGGGAGCGAAGAGAACGGTTATGCTGCAGGTAAGCGCACCCTTCCATACTTCCATGTTAAAGAGTGCCGGTGATAGGTTGGCCAGAGAACTGGCCAAGGTGGAAATAAGGGATATGGATATATCCG
>JBMNSO010000115.1:0-5573 GCA_050945235.1 Mahellales bacterium | reverse complement strand
TGTACTTCTATCCTTTTTGCCTTTAGATAAATGACTATGTATCGATATAATTACTTTATCTCCCCTCTTTGATAGAATATTAATAATGTTGGCACTGTCCAAGAAACTAATAGAGCAATGTATATTACATTGTTTTTTTACTTTTCTAACACTATTTACTCTTCGAATTACATTTATAATCTTCAAAAAAACATTGCTATTACTTTTTATATTTAAATCTATTAATTTCCCGCCATAGGGATAAGCTATATCTTCGGAATCAAAAACAATTAGATATAAATTATTTTTTTTAGACAGTTCCTGACTTAATAGAGATACTACTCTTTCCGCTCCGCCACCTTTTAAACTATATATAATAATTGCAATATTTTTCATGCGTTTTCGTTCCCCTTTTTTAATAAAAATAATCCTTATAAAAATTTACTATTATTTAAAATAGTGTTTTCATTAATAAATCAAAATCTAATATAAGAAGTAACAGCTTTTTACTGAATATTTACTTAAGGACTTATTCTTTATAATTTTTTTAATCCTTACTTATTCTAATATAAAACTCCGTTAATTTCTCAACTAAGTTATTAATATCAAATTCGGTATGTTCAAAATACAATTTTGTATTTACCCTTTGTATATTTTGTTTTAATATTATTTCTGCCCATTCCTTTGCAGAAAGAGATAATGGTAATTGTATCACTAGTGGCGTAATGCAGACCTCTTTTGTAATTGTATCAGATATTATACATGTTAATCCAGCCGCCTGTGCTTCAATCAATGTAACTGGGAAACCCTCAAATAGAGACGGAAAAACGTAAATATCCATTGCTTGTAGCAAGTATGAAACATCTGTACGTATACCAGCAAAAATAACACTATCTTTTAATGCTAGCCTTGAAACCTTATTTTCTATTGTCTCTCGCAATTTCCCATCTCCAATTAATAATAATTTTGTTTCTTCATTAATTTCATGCACTTCTTTAAAAATATCAATTATAAATTCATGATTTTTTGACGAATGGAAACGACCTACATGCCCTATGACAAGCTTGTCTTCTACTCCAAATTCTTTTCTCGCTTTTGTTCTCTTATTTTCATTAAAGATAAAGCTTTTAAAATCAATAGCATTGTATATTATATGAAAGTTGCTACTATTACAAACTTTTTTACCATATAGCCATTCCCCTGCAGCTTTAGAACAAGCAAAAAAATAATCTGCTGTATACCTAATTGGGTACTGAAATATATTTTTCATAATCGCTATAAACCCAACACCTGATGATGTGCTATGACTATGGGCAATTGTTGTTAAACCGTATTTTTTTGCAATTCTTAGATAAAGTACAGCAGTACTTCTAACATGCCCATGAATAATTTTATATTCATGATGCATTTGAAAAAAATCTTCCCAAGCCTTGATATATTGTATATGATTCTTGCCAATATATTGTGGAACTTTGTAAATTTTGCCTCCTAAAGACTCTATCTCATCATCATAGGCACACTTTTCTTTAGAGTGTACTATAAAATCAAATTGAACTTTTGAACGGTCAATATTACGGTATAAATTCATTATCATAGTTTCTGCGCCGCCCCTATTCATTTTTGATACTACCTGCAACACTCTAATAGGATTAGCCATCATAAATTCTCCTTATACCACTCTATTACCGCTTCGATACCCTTCTTAAAACACCACTCAGGTTCATATCCAAGCATTTTATTTGCTTTACTGACATCCGCATTGCTATGTTTAATATCCCCTGGCCGGTCCGGCGCGAAAATGGGTTCTATTCTTTTATCCAATGCCCTACAAAGCATATAATAGACATCAATTATATATTCCCTTCCACCAAAAGCAACGTTGTAAACTTGTCCCGCCGCTTTCCGTGGAGCTTTGCAAGCTTTTAAATTTGCTTCAACCACATTTTCAATATAGGTAAAGTCCCTGCTTTGTTTGCCATCACCATATATTGTAGGCCGTTCATTATTAAGTAACTGTTTAATAAACTTTGGAATAACTGCAGCATAAGCGCCATTTGGATCCTGCCTTTTGCCGAAAACATTGAAATAACGCAGTCCATAAGTATCCAATCCATAGAGTCTGGTATATAGTTTTCCATATTCCTCGTTCGCTCTTTTTGTAATAGCATAGGGTGAAAGCAGGTTGCCTTCTGTTCCCTCTTTTTTTGGCAAACCAGGCTCGTCACCGTAAACGGATGAACTGGATGCATATACAAATTTTTTCACATTGTTTTGATGAGCCGCTTCCATCATATTGAGGGTTCCTTTAATGTTAATCTCCTCATATAATAGAGGCATTTCTATACTTCTTGGAACGCTACCCCATGCTGCTTGGTGCAAAACATAATCTATACCTTTACATACTCTCATGCATGTATCCATATCTCGAATATCGCCTTCTATAAATTCGAAATATGGATTATCCATAAATAAGGCAATGTTTTCCATTTTTCCGGTTGAAAAATTATCGAGCCCTCTTACTTTATATCCTAAACTTAATATAGCTTCTACTAAATTTGAGCCAATAAAACCTGCAGCTCCGGTAACTAAAAATTTAGAACCCTTTGGAAATTTAATATTTTCATACCCCAACTTTACAGCCTCCAGTATAAATAACCTTTATTTTCTGCCTCATATCGATTAAACATTCCTTTTATATCAATCATTACATAGCCGCTATTTCTAGTGTCCGCATCGGGTTCAATCGTTGCTGCAACTTCATCCATCGCTTCTAGTTCAGTACTAATTACTGGCCTATATAATTCTTTTATATCTTCTAACTTTAAGCATTTAAACTCATCATGAGGCACTGCAAATATAACTGCATCAATATCAGTTATTTCTTCTGTTTTGTATAGTCTAATCTTATATTCACGCCATAGGCTCTCTTGATCAGCAACTGGATCCACTACTTTTACTTCTATACCATACTCCTCCAGCTCTCTAATAACATCTATTACTTTCGAATTTCGCACGTCGGGACAATTCTCTTTAAATGTAACTCCGAATATTGCTACTTTGGAACTTTTTATATGTTTGTTTGCTTTTATCATCTTTTTGACCGTATTCTCTGCTACGTATTTACCCATACTATCGTTTATCTTCCTGCCAGATAGAATGATTTGGGAATGATATCCTATCTCTTCCGCTTTATATGTAAGATAATAAGGGTCGATGCCTATACAGTGCCCGCCAACGAGCCCTGGGGTAAAATCAAGGAAGTTCCATTTGGTCTTTGCTGCTTCCAGTACTGCCTTTGTATCAATGCCCATTTTATTAAATATAATTGATAGCTCATTCATAAAAGCAATATTGATATCTCTTTGCGAATTCTCAATCACTTTTGCCGCTTCGGCTACTTTTATGCTTTCCGCCCTGTATACTCCTGCTTTCGCTACCAGTTCATATACTTTTGCTATTATATCAAGAGCTTCTTCATCCATACCCGATACTACTTTAACTATTGTTTCTAACCTATGTACTTTATCCCCAGGATTTATTCTTTCCGGTGAATAACCAACCTTAAAGTCAATTCCACACCTTAGCCTGGATGCCTTTTCTAGTATTGGAACACAAATATCTTCTGTAACGCCAGGATAAACAGTGGATTCATATACTACTATAGACCCTCGGGTTAAGCTTCTACCAAGCGTTTGGCTCGCCGTTTTAATTAGGTTGAGATTAGGAGTATGGTCTCTGTTTACAGGAGTTGGTACTGCTACTATATGGAATTTTGCATCCCTCAATCTAGCCTCATCTGCTGTAAACTCTATATTTGCATTTTTAATTACTTCATCTCCAACTTCTTTGGTTTGATCAAACCCGTTAAGATATTGTTTTATTTTATCCCTATCTATATCAAACCCTATCACGTTTGCGGCTTTGGCAAATGCTATTGCAAGGGGTAAACCTACATAGCCTAATCCAATTACTGAAATCTTTTCTTTCTTATTTTTGATTGCCTCGGATAAATCCATTATTCTCACCTTTATTCAGTATTTTTTGTATAGCTTCAATATACTCGTTTACCACTGTGTTTCTATCAAACTCTGCCTCTACTTTTTTTCTCGAATTTTTGCCCATGGCTTCCCTTGCTTCTTTATCTAGCCTAATAAATTGAATTAGCTTATCTTTCAAATTTTTGATTGACCGCACCTCAAATAGATATCCGTTATGGCCATCCTCTATTATTTCTTTGCATCCCGGAATATTGGACGCTATAAGGGGCTTACCCATAGCCGCCCCCTCCAATAGGACATTAGACATACCTTCATGGTAGGATGGGTGTACTATACAATCCACTTCTTTGATCTCATTCCTTACGTCCTTTGATATACCTAGATATACAATACTTTTATTGTTCTCAATAATATTTCTGTATTTTTGTTCTTCAAAGGACCCTAAAATCTGGAACTCGGCATTTGGATAATGCTGTGATACTTCTTCGGCAGCTCTCAGGTATTCTTCTATACCTTTTTCTTTCATTATTCTCCCTATGAATAAAAACCTAATTGTTTCATCTTGCCTTTCTTTAGCTAATGGTACAAATTTGGCAATATTAACTCCTGACCCTGGTATTAGCCTGGTTTTATCTTGTTTAGCAATGCCGTTTAATACGAAATACGATTTATTCTCCCTGTTCTGAAAGAAGATTAATTCTGTCCTATTACATACATATTTATATAGCTGCTTTACTATGTTTTTCACAATCCTATTTCCTTGTGAGGACCCTAATCCCGTTATATTCATAATTACAGGTTTATTATGCCTGATGGCTGCATATGCTCCATAAATATTGGGTTTCACTGTAAAGGTTAATACAATATCAGGGTTTACTTGTCTTACTATTTTCATATAGTTTATTGCTAATTTCAAGTCGCCAAAAGGATTTACTCCTCTTCTTTTCATCAATGTTTGAATATACTTGGCCCCATTATTAATCATCAAATTTGCTTTGTTATTCTCTATCGGTTGAGGTGCACAAATATATACATCATATCCCTTGGATAGTATTTTCTTTATCAACTCAAATCTGAAGTTATATAACCCTCCAATTGAGTTTGTAAGTAATAATATTTTCTTCAATCTATCACTCTTTTCGTATCATTGAATGAGCATTTTTCACCTTTGGGCTTTATTCTGTTATCCCGATTTATATGCTTATAACTAAACTTACTAATCAAGGGTCTACTACTCCCATTTCAGCCTGTTTACAGGTTTATAATTACATATTGTCTTCTTAAACTTACCCGAAGCGAGGACGGGAATAGTGTCTACAAATTGTATATCAATTTCTGCATCGTGCCCTAAAATTTCTTTTAAGGTTCTTTCAAACTCATTTTTAGTATATACTCCTTCCGCACCGTTCACTTTAAGTGTATACTTCTTTGCGCCTTCTTGTATAAACTGATATTGTTTTAGCTTTGTATATCCCCACATATAATTGCATATTGATATCGGCGTTAATCTATCCCCTTTCGTATCATATATTGTGTCCACGCGCCTGCCTTGAACAGTTTTAAATCTTTTTATACCATCATTACTTGCTTCACACT
>JBMNSO010000114.1:0-5582 GCA_050945235.1 Mahellales bacterium | reverse complement strand
TATAAGAAAAATGGAAAGGACTATGTAAGACTAATATCAAAGGACGGTTGGGACTGGGTGGAGGTTGAGGTGCTGGCCAGGGATCAGTCGCAGGTGATAATTAAAGAGGGTATGATAACCCTCCATGACCGGGTGCTAATAAATGAATAGGTGGAGGATATATGGAACATATTAAGGAACGGCTGGAGGAAGTCCGATACCGAATTTGCCAAGCTGCTCAAAAGACAGGGACACGGCCCGAGGATATCCGCTTGATTGCAGTGACCAAGACCGTTGATATCGACAGGATTAATCATATTCTTAACCTGGGCATCACTGACATTGGCGAGAACAGGGTCCAGGAGATACTGTCCAAATACGGGCGGGTCAACAGCGCCGTTAACTGGCATCTGATCGGACACCTGCAGACCAATAAGGTAAAATATATTGTCGATAAGACATATTTGATCCATTCTCTGGACAGTATAAAGCTGGCCGGTGAATTGGATAAGGCGGCCGGGAAAGCCGATAGGATATTGGATGTATTGATCCAGGTAAATGTGTCCGGTGAGGATACAAAATACGGCGTGTTAATGAATGGGTACCATGAATTCGTTAAGCAACTGGAGCAATATCAAAATATAAGGGTCAAGGGTTTAATGACCATAGCCCCTTACACTATAGATGAAGAAGAAGTAAGGCCTTATTTCAGAAAACTGAGGGAACTGTATGAGGAAACAAAGGCAAAGTTGGTTTTAGGCCGAAGTATGGAATACCTGTCTATGGGCATGACGAACGATTACAGAGTAGCCATTGAAGAAGGATCTAATATGATAAGACTGGGAACGGCGTTATTCGGAGAAAGGCATAAATAAACGAAGGGGGATAAAAGTAAAGTGGAAAACAAGTTTTTTAAAAAGATGTTGAATATTATAGGCCTAGAGGAAAATGTGGTGTATGAGGACTATGAACCAGAAGAAAACACACAAGATACCCTGAACATCAATGAAGATACCGCTTACCGTTCAACCGTGAGACAGGGGAGAAAGGCCAAGGTGGTAAACCTACATACTACCAAGCAGATGAGAATAGTATTGTTTCAGCCCTTTTCCTATGAAGACTGTCAGAACATTGTTGATAACCTGAGAAATAGAAAACCCGTTATAGTAAACCTGGAGGCCATGGATGTAGAGCTGGCGAAAAGGACGCTGAACTTTCTCAGCGGTGCAGTATACGCCCTGGACGGTATAATACAAAAGGTTTCCAAAGGAATTTTCCTGCTGGCGCCCAATAACGTGGACATATCCGGTAATATTCCGGAGGAGCTAATGACGGATCAGTATTTCCCATTCTGTCAGGATGAAGAATAGTGGACAATAAAAAGGAGGTTATTTTTTGAGCTCAACGGTGGCGATCGGTTTAATACTCGGTGTAGCCAGGTTTTTGGATATAATAATATGGATTATAATTATAAATGCGCTGTTGTCCTGGGTATTAGACTTTAGACATCCTATACGAAGGTTTCTGATGGCCTTTACAGAGCCCATCATCAGCCCCTTTAGAAGACTGACAGAGAGGATTCCCACCGGTGGACTACCGATAGATATTTCACCGCTGATAGCTATAATTGTTATAAGGATAATAATAAGCATTCTTTACGGTATAGCACGGAGCATCTGACAGAAAGGTTTTCGGACAAGCCCGTTGATAAGGTTGGACATTTTAGTCTCTTGGAATTTACATGGTTGAAAATATAAACAATGAGGAGGATAGGTCTATGGCACTAACCCCTATGGATATACATAATAAAGAGTTCTCAAGAAGTTTCAGAGGATATAACGACGACGAGGTCGACGAATTTTTGGATCAGGTGGTAATCGACTTTGAAAGGCTATATAAAGAGAATATGGAATACAAGGAAAGGCTGGAGTTGTTAAACGACCAGCTGAGCCAGTTCAAGACCATGGAGGGTACCCTCAAGGAAACTCTGGTCACCGCACAAAAGACAGCTGATGATGTTACCAATAATGCCCATAAAAAGGCTGAGGAGATAATAAAAAACGCTCAACAACAGGCGGAAAAAATATTGGAAGATGCCAATAGGGAAATAATAGACGTTAAGAAGGAGATAGAGGAAGAAAAAAAGAAACTCCATGTTTTTAAGACCCGGTTCAGGGTTTTATTGGAATCCCAGCTCGAAGCCCTGATGGGGGACAAGGTACTCTTTGGGGAAGAGGCACAGGACACCGACCAGCCGGAGGAGCTTATGGAAGAGCTGTCTCAAGAGGCCAAGGGATAAATAAAAAATATGAAGGGTGTTCTTGACGGGATTTGTATATTAATATATAATATTTGAAAATATGTTTAAATAGAGTAAATGCTATGAAGGGGAAGAGTATACCGTAAACAATTTATAGAGAGTTAACGGGCGGTGGAAGTTAGTAATTGTTTATAGTAGAAAATCACCCCGGAGCAGCCCCGTGAACTATATCAGTAGCGGGAGCCGGTTATACGTTAAAAAAACAAGGTTACTGCTTTTAAATAAAAAAGGGTGGTACCACGGGAATATATACTCTCGTCCCTTACGGTTATGGATGGGGGTATTTTTTATTTTCGATGTAGCAATACTGAAATATGGAGGTATTAATGCCAATGGATTATAGTAAAACACTGAATTTGCCTAAAACGGAATTTCCAATGAGGGGCAATCTACCAAAGAAGGAGCCCGAGATGGTGGAGTTTTGGGAACAGCAGGATATATATGGTAAGACGCTGGATAAGAACCAAGGCTTGCCCAAATTTATCCTGCATGACGGGCCTCCCTATGCAAACGGTGATATACACTTGGGCCATACGCTAAATAAGGTACTGAAGGATATCGTAGTAAAATTTAAATCAATGTCCGGTTACGATGCACCCTATGTGCCCGGCTGGGATACCCATGGTTTGCCCATAGAATTACAGGCTATCAAGCACCTGAAGGTGAACCGTGACGAGATTTCACCGGTTGAGTTCAGGAAACTGTGCCGGGATTTTGCAATAAAATATATGAAAAACCAAAGGAGCCAGTTCAAGAGGCTGGGGGTAAGGGGCGACTGGGAAAATCCTTATCTAACCCTAAAACCCCAATTCGAGGCAAAACAAATTGAGATCTTCGGGGACATGGCCAAAAAAGGATATATATACAAAGGCTTAAAGCCTGTATACTGGTGCCCGGACTGTGCCACCGCCCTGGCTGAGGCGGAAATAGAATACGCCGATCATAAGACCGATTCCATATACGTCAAGTTCAGGGTAAAGGATGACAAGGGGCTCATAACTCCCCATGTGGACGACCTGTCAAAGGTATACTTTGTGATCTGGACCACCACCACATGGACACTGCCGGCCAACCTGGCCATATGCCTCGGGCCCGACTTTAAATACTGCCTGATTAAGATGGGTGGAGAATACTATATAGTGGCAGAAGAGCTGGCCGATAGTGTTGCAAAGGTAGCAGGCGGATTGGAGCATACCATAGTAAAAACCTTTGACGGAGCGCAGTTGGAAGGCATGACCGCCCAGCATCCCTTTATGGATAGGGAATCTCTGATAATTCTGGGCGACCATGTTACCCTGGACCAAGGTACCGGTTGTGTCCATACCGCTCCCGGCCATGGTCAGGAAGACTTTGAAATCGGTAGGAAGTATAAACTTGATGTGTTAAACCCCGTGGACGACAGGGGGTATATGACGGATAAGGCCGGCAAGTTTGAAGGGTTGTTTTATGAAGATTCGAATGAAGCTATTTTAAAGGACTTACAGGCAAACGGGGCATTGTTGGGGATTAGCAAGATAACCCATTCATACCCCCATTGCTGGAGATGCAAAAACCCGGTCATATTCCGGGCGACGGAACAGTGGTTTGCCTCAGTGGAAGGATTCAGGGACCAGGCGTTGGAGGCTGTGAAGCAGGTTAAATGGATACCCGGTTGGGGTCAGGAGAGAATCACCAACATGATACAAGACCGCCAGGACTGGTGTATATCCCGCCAGAGAATCTGGGGCGTGCCTATTCCCATATTCTATTGCAAGGAATGCGGTAAAGAGTTGATAAATGATGATACCATTTCCGCGGTGGCCAAACTCTTCGGTGAAAAAGGCTCGGATGCCTGGTACCAAATGGAGGCTGAGGAAATCCTGCCTGAGCATGTAAAATGCCAATGCGGCAGTAGCAAGTTCCGGAAAGAGACGGATATTATGGATGTTTGGTTTGATTCCGGGTCCAGTCACGCAGCCGTATTGGAAACAACACCCGGCCAGGTTTGGCCTGCAGACCTTTATCTGGAGGGCAGTGACCAGCACAGGGGATGGTTCCAGTCTTCTCTCCTTACCTCGGTGGCCACAAGGGGCTGTGCGCCCTATAAGGCGGTATTGACCCATGGCTTCGTGGTGGACGGAGAGGGCAGGAAAATGAGCAAGTCCCTGGGCAACGGTATCGACCCAATGGAGGTAATAGAACAATACGGTGCGGATATCCTAAGGCTTTGGGTGGTATCGGCGGATTACAGAGCAGATGTTAGGATATCAAAGGATATTTTAAAACAGCTGTCAGAGATATACCGAAAGATCAGGAATACCGCCAGGTTCCTATTGGGCAACCTGTACGACTTTGACCCGACAAAGCACCAGGTTGACTACGGCGACATGGAGGAACTTGACAGGTGGGCGCTGATGAAACTGCAGGGTCTGATAGATAGAGTGCTTAAGGCATATGAAGACTACGAGTATCATATTATATACCACTCCATCCACAATTTTTGTGTGGTAGATATGAGCAATTTCTATCTGGATATTATAAAGGATAGACTATATACCTTTAAAGCAGATTCCAAGGAAAGGAGATCGGCCCAGACTGCTATGTATGAGATAATAAGCAGCCTGGTACGATTGATAACGCCTATCCTGGCCTTTACTGCAGAAGAGATATGGAGATATATGCCCAAAAGCGCCGATGGGCCCATAAGTCCCCAATTGACGGATATGCCAAAGGTCAATCCCAGGTATTTAGATAAGTCCTTGGAAGATAAATGGTCCAGGATAATCGATGTGAGGATGGATGTATCCAAGGCCCTGGAAAATGCCCGGGTGCAAAAGGTGATAGGCAATTCCCTAAATGCCATGGTTAAGATATACACTGATGGTGAATGGTATTCCTTCTTGGAAGAGATCAAGGAAGATCTACCCACCATATTTATCGCATCCAAAGTTGAGGTTATAAAGGGTAAGTGTCCTGATGGGGAACAGGCCTTGGTTGGCGAGGAGGTACCTGATGTTACAATTGCTATAGATCGGGCACCGGGTGTAAAGTGCGAAAGGTGCTGGACCTATAGTGAAACGGTGGGCCAGAATCCCCAGCACAAGGATATCTGCACCAGGTGTGTAGGTAATCTGTCATAAGGAATGTGCAGCTAATTTCCCATAAAGTTGAGAAGGTAATTTACCATAAGAAAAGAAGGGTTAACTTAATTGTAGTATAATGGATATAGGATAGATGGTTTAATATAACCACCTGTCCTATATCTTTTTTTATATATCATATTTATTAAACAATATAGAGAAAT
>JBMNSO010000113.1:0-5624 GCA_050945235.1 Mahellales bacterium | reverse complement strand
AACCGGTGGTCCATGGTAAACTACGTGGAAATGTTCAGCGGCATTTTGGGACTCAGTGTTTTAGGCTTTGGATTGTTCAAACTCATTGATTTTGCCGAGGACAAACTATGTATCTGGATAAAAATAAAATGACATCAAAGTTTTACCCCAAACTCTAAGATTTTTTACCCATCCCATTAAAAGAGAGAGCCCACTAAAAAGAGGCATAGTTGGACATAGTTGGACAGGGAGAACCGTCCCCTGTCCACTAGAGGTTTTCCTCCTTCAGTGCGTCGATGATGTTTTCCTTTTTAAGCTTTGCACTGGAGTGGGCCATAGTGATGAATACTATGACAAATACACCTACGATGCAGTAGATTATCTCCTTCCAGGGCAGCACCAGGGCAAACCCGAACATACTCCCGAAGGAGTTATACATCCACAAACTGATTAACACACTGATCGGCAGGCCGTATAACAGTGCCTTTAATCCATAGAATAGGCTTTCGTACCGGATCATTTTATTGAAGCCCTCAGGGGTCAGCCCCACCGACTTAAGCATGGCAAACTCCCGCCGCCGCAGGGCTATGTTGGTGCTGATGGTGTTGAAGATATTGGTAACACCTATAAGGGCGATCAGGGTTACAAAGCCGTACACAAAGATGTTTGCCACTGTTTTTACACGGTTGTTCGCATCCACCATGGCGGTCATGTTATGGAGGTATAAACTGCGGCTGTCATCCTGTCCATGGATGGTGCGTATTTCTTCCTCAAGTTTACCGGCATCCTCGGCCTTTATGACAAGGGTTGCACGGTCGGCTCCTTCTTTATATACCTCATGAAGGTTGGACCGTATGGCCCCAAAAACTTCCTCGGAAACCAATATTATGATATTCTGTCCACCGGTATAGGAAAGGCCGAAGGGTAGGCTGTCGGTTACAGCGCCTATTTCCATGGTGTAGCTGTAGGGAGTATGGGTTTCATCAACCTCGAATTCCTTCAGTTCTAGCTTTTCGCCCCTTTCCATGTTCATAGGCTCATACTCAATTAATTCTCCCTTCTCAATAATATTTTTATTAATGAGTATCCCCTTAAAATTGTCGGTATCATAAAAGCCTGAAGTATCTATCCCCTTTTCCTGGGCATAGGTCTTAAATTCCTCATTCCCTATTGTCAAGATGGTACATGACATGCTGTACTTACCTTCTTCATCTGCAGGTGAATAGCCCTGGTCTATCTGATATTTCTGCAGATAACTGCCAAACTGGGAACGGTCCAAGCCCTCGGCTTCACTATGAATTTCCCTTGCCACGGCATGCCTCTCTACCCCGTCTAAGGCAGTAATGCTATTAAAAAGCTCCCTTTGCTCCTCTATACCTGTATCATACTTTTGGACTATTATATCATAGGGTATATCACCGAAATACATATCCGCACTCTTAAAACTATAGGTCATGAAGGATGAAAAGGATATAAACAATACTATGCTGATAAACAAAGAAAATACGGTGGCACGGTATCGTTTACTGTTGCGTTTTAAATTTTTTAGGCCCAGCTCGCCTTCAAAACCAAAGAGCAGCCTGGTCAGCTTTGATGTCTTAAGTTTTTTTGCCTTTACCTTGATATCGGTACTCAATCTTATGGCATCCACGGGGGAAACCATACCCGCCCTCCTGGCCGGAATATATGCCGACAGCAATATGGTCAGCACAATAAAGCATATGGTAGCAATTATGGCAACCGGCGATATAACCAGCCTTAACCCCAGTTCGGTGCTAAATATTGAGCCTTTCATTATATTGTTTATTATTTTTAAGGTTACACCGATACCTCCTATGCCCGACAGGATACCCAGGGGAATACCGATTGCTCCGAGGACAAAACCTTCATACAACACCATCCTCCTTATCTGAGGGGCGGTGGCTCCAACACTTGACAGCATACCGAATTGTTTTTTACGCTCGCTCACCGATATAGCGAAGGCGTTATAGATAACGGCAATCGACCCTACCACAATAAGAAGTATTAAGATAAGGGTAACCTGTGCCAATAGGTTATTATACCGTTCGTTTCGGGAAACGCCCATCCATTTTAACACCTCGTTGTTGTAGGACACATCCCCAGCCCCGATGCTTTGTGCAATCTCCGGCGCCTTCTGATAAATATCCTTAGGGTCTTTGGCCAGTATGGACACATTTACCTTATCCCCCGGAACCAATAAGTTTTGGTCCAGGTAGGATAGGGCTGTAAAGCCCGGGTTATCGCTCGACTCAAACCGTGGTCTTTCGATAATGCCGGTAATGGTATAGGTTTTGGTGGTTAAGGGCTCAAGGGCCTCAGTCTCTGATATGGGAAGTTGTCCCATATCAACTCCCTCGTCTATCCTGCGGCCCATCTCAAGGGTTACCCTTTGACCTATGCCATAGGCCGGGCCGCCCATCCTGAAAATATCTTCGGATACCACCAGTTCCCCCGCCTTTTCAGGAAAACGTCCCTCCTTAAGGGTGATGGGAAAACTTTCAAAGGCCTTGTCATCATATTCCTTAATAAGGATATAGGGCTTGTTTTCCATTTCAGACTTTTCAAATTCTGAATAGCCCAAGTCCCTGCTGAGCATGGACTCCTGGGTATAGGCATTGTCACTTATATACTTAATGTTGTCATACTCCACATCATAAAAGGAAGCATGATAATTACCGTCGGTCTCAATGGCCGACCTGACCAAAGCATCCTGAAAACTGGCTGCGATACTGGCAACACCGCAGATCATGGCCCCGGACAGGATAATACCGATGATGGTTACAATGGTACGCTTTTTGTTGAGCTTAAGGCTTTTTATGGTAAGTTTATTTAATATATTCACGACCGGATCACCTCATCCTTTGCTATACGCCCGTCCCTTAAGGTGATTATCCTGTCGGCCTGCAGGGCGATTTGGTGATCATGGGTGATAATAATAAGGGTCTGGTTATAGCGTTTATTGGACAGCTTTAAAAGGTCCACAATTTCCCTGGAGTTTTTACTGTCAAGATTGCCGGTGGGTTCATCGGCCAGTACAAGGGCAGGCCGGTTTATCAGAGCCCTTCCGATGGATACCCGTTGCTGCTGTCCGCCCGACAGTTCATTGGGCAGGTGATGCAACCTGTCCTTTAAGTCAAGGATGGTCAGTATCTCATCTAGGTATTCCTTCTCCATCTTCCTTCCGTCCAGCAGTAGCGGCAGCGTGATGTTCTCCTCGACATTCAGAATAGGTATAAGATTATAAAACTGATAAATAAGTCCTACCTGTCTTCGTCTGAATATTGCCAGCTTTGTGTCATTTAGTTTGTATATATCGGTATCATCTACAAATACCCGACCGACAGTGGGACGGTCCACGCCGCCTAATATATGGAGCAGGGTGGATTTTCCGGAACCCGAGGGACCTACTATGGCAATAAACTCTCCTTTGTTAACACCGAAGGATACGTCATCCAGTGCCTTTACCTGGGTGGCACCCTTGCCATAAATTTTAGACAGATTTTCAACCTTCAATATCTCCATTCAAATCTACTCCTTTATTTTAATCGGGTTCTATTATACCTGCCTGAGATGACTTTTAAGTGACAATATAAGTGACAGTTTTGTCACATTCCCTATGGCACAAAAAAATGGCAACCGGCTGATGTTTATACATGTTTTTGCTCACATAACGCCTTTATAAAACTTGATGGTAAACTCGGCACCACTGCCCTTCTCGCCACTGACTGTAATATCCCCGCCCTGCTTGTCGATAATAGCACGGGCCATGGCAAGGCCTATGCCCACACTGTCCTCGGCTGCGTTTTTGCCCTTATAAAAACGGTTGAAGATGTGGGGTATATCCTCTTTGTCAATCCCTATACCGGTGTCCGATATTTTGACCATAGTAAAGATGGGGTTTTGTTCAAAGTATATATCTATAACACCCCCCTCAGGGGTGTGCTCTATACAATTCTTGAGTATATTGATCAAGGCCTCGCAGGTCCAGTTAAAATCTCCGATGTACTTGGTATCGGCAGGGCCCTTTACCCTAACCTCCTGCATCTTAATATCCAGGGGCACCGCCATGGAGGCAACCGCCCTGTCCACCAAGTCCTTTACAATGATCTCATCCCTCCTCATGGTAATGGCACCGGCATCCAGTCTAGACAGCTTAAGCAATGAGGTTATCAGCCATTCCATCCGTTTAAGCTGCGACCTCATCCTATCCAAGAACTGCTGCCTTACTTTCTGGGAAGGAGCCACGTACAATAAATCATTTAGTACCGAAATGGATGTCATGGGTGTTTTGAGCTGATGGGATATATCGGCCAGGGAGTCGGCCAGCACGGCCTTGTCCCTGTTTAAGACCTGGGCCTGTTCTTTAAGCATGGTGGTGATTTTATAGATTTCGTTTTTGAGTATGCTGATATCCCCTTCATCATTGTCCCTGATGTCCAAGGAATAATCACCACTACCCACCTTACGGGCATAATGGGCCAGGTGTTGTATCTGACCATACTGCCCTTTTAAAAACCTCATAAAAAATAATACGAAGATACCACAAATAACCGCAGCCAACAGTAGATAAAGCAGGGTATTTATCCAAAAATTCCTTTGCAGCAAAGGACTATCAGTCAGTGTACCGGTATTATGCATACCGTACATTTCAAGTATTTCCCGTCCCTTGAGCAGGGCATCCTCGTCCCAGTTTTGTATTTGGTTTATTATATCGGTCTCGGCCTCGGGATACCTTTGGGCCACCGCTCCTACGACGGCAGCATGGTTTAAGGCTGTGGTATGCCTATAATACATCATACTTATACAGCTCATCACCACGGCAAGTACCAGAAATACTACCAACAGCACCACAAAAATTATTACCACCCTTTTAACCTCGGGGTTTTTAGATATGTTCAAATCAGTCACCTGCCTTATAGCCCAAGCCCCGTACCGTTTTTATTATCATCGGATGTTGGGGATCTTCTTCTATCTTTTCACGCAGCCGTTTTATATAAACAGTCAATGTATTGTCGTTTACAAAATCCCCGGCTACGTCCCATATACCCTCCAGCAACTGGTTTCTGGACAATACCCGGCCTTTGTTATGGGCCAAGGTAAGCAATAGCCTGTATTCTATAGGTGTAAGGGCAATTTCACAATTCTTTCTGAAAACCTTGGCCTGGGCCGGGTCAATGGTTATGCTGCCTATATTGATTTTGTTATTGTAGTTGTTGGTCTTGTTATATCTTCGTAAAACGCTTTTTATCCTAGACATCAGTTCCCTTACCCGGAAGGGTTTTGTAATATAATCATCCGCTCCCATATCCAGACCCATAACCACATTAACCTCATCATCATAGGCAGTTAAGAAAATAACCGGCGTATCATCCTTGGCCCTGACAGCCCTGCACAGCTCAAAACCGTTGCCGTCGGGCAGGGATATATCCAGGATAACCAATATGAAGTCCCTTTTATTAATAACGGCTTGGGCGCTTTTTGCATCGTAACATACATGGGTGTCAAAGCCCTCCTGTTTCAAAGAATATTCGATACCCATGGCGATGATTTTATCGTCCTCCACAATCAAAATACTGTCCATTGTTGTGCCCCACCTCCCATAATCTTTCCTTTGGCCATGGCAG
>JBMNSO010000112.1:0-5658 GCA_050945235.1 Mahellales bacterium | reverse complement strand
GTAGAAGAGAGCTAACAGATAGTAAAAGCAATTATCATAACTCAAAGGATGGTATATCTAGATACGCCTAAAACCCTGCATCAGGATACATAAGCTATATTCATGTATAAATAGGATTGTATAACAGGGAGAGGGTTTAACAATGAAAGCCAGAATAATGGTATGCATATTTGTACTCATGGTAGTGGTATTCTCCGTCGTGGGTTCTACCGCGGCGTGGTTTACCGTGGAATCCCGGACAATGGAAAACGTATTTACCGCCGGTACTGTTAAAATCAGCAAGCCCAAGGTTGTTACCGGATGCAATGAATGGCAACCGGGGAAATGCAATACCATTAAGTTAAAGGTCCAAAATACCGGAAGCAAGAGAAGTTACATACGTGTTAAACCCAACGTCGATATAGAATACAAAAAAATCTATAAAGATTTTACCGCCTGGATAAAGGGAATACGAATAGACTGTGGTTCGTGGTTCGGTCAATATATAGAATATAAAAAAGGATCATATAATGCATCGAATCCCCGTAAGGCCGATCTAGTAGCAGGGGCAGAGGAAAAGGTTGTGGGTCATGCCTATATCTGGGATGATGGCTCCAAGTTGTATATAAGGCTTAACATGAGAGACAACAACTTTATAAATGAATATCATATTTATGCGGGTAAGACAGCACCCACCCATAGTATACCGGGACAATATCCCTTCAAGGATGAGTTTAGCTCCCCAGCAGATGAAGTTAACTTTTCCACTTCCTATGTATATGATAGGCTGGCTAAACCCTGGCAGATGATTGATTTCAAAGGGCTCGGGAATAATGAAAAGGTGTATATCGGTGTTCATATTGCGGGGGATACCGTCTCAAACAGCGAAGACAATTACGTGGAGTGGGGCCTGGCACAGGTATCAGAGCCATACTGGGTTAAGGGTGATGACGGCTGGTGGTATTATGGCACCGACCAAGGGCCCATAATAGTACAACCAGGGGAATATATATACATATCCTTTACCTTTTGTCTGTCCAAAAAGTTTAAAGGCACCATCGATTTTTCCCTGGAGGCGGAGGCCGTCCAGACCACCCATGGAGCCATAGATTATATATGGCCGAATAATCCCTGGAGGGATGATTAGTCTGGCCGATAAAATAACCTTTAATAGTTAACTTTAGCCTACAAACTAGCCTTATTAGGTAATTCCCGGCAAGTATAATTCTTACGGCGGTGTATTTACTGCCGGGAAGCCATTATTATATAAATGAAATTTTGCAAAGAGGGGGAAAAAGAATGAAAAGAAAACTTATTCTTAGCGTACTTGTTATAATTGCTACAGTGGGTTTGTTAACCGGCGCTACCTATGCTTGGTTTACCGCTGAAACAGGGCCCATTGAAAACGTCTTTACCGCCGGTACGGTGGAAATCGAAGCAGACGAAGAAGTTGACTACAAGGGTTTCAACAAGGATAACTGGAACCCCGGTGACGAGGCAGAAAAAGAGTTTACAATCGTTAACAAGGGGACTAAGGGCATTAAACTTCGCGGCATCTTTGAAGCCCAGTGGTACGAAATGGATGAAAACACTGGTAAGTGGGTGGAATGGACGCCTGAGGGAGACGATGCGATAGAAATTACCTACGAGGCCGGCGATAAGTGGACACAGAAAGAAGGAGAGCCGAATATCTGGTATTATAACGAAGATATTCCCGGCAGCTTTACAGAAGAAGATGAATCGGAAAGGACCGTCAAGTTAAAGGTCAAGGTAAAACTGGACGGAGAAAAAGCCAATAACCAGTATCAAGGCAAGAGGTTTGTTTTAAGGGCAAGATTCCAGGCTATCCAGGCTTCTCATTCCGATGAATGGGATTGGGACGAATTTGATACTTATAACCCTGAACCCTAGACCTTAGGGCTACTTATATAACGACATTGTTTAAACCATATAACAGACATTACTTAACCAATATGTTGACCCGTATTGACCTGTCATGGCGTGCTCAAAACTATCCATAATAACAGGGGACGGCCGGCAAAGGGCCGTTCCCAATAGAATATTTATCCTGCCTGCATAATCGCTGATCCTTTTGGGAGTGAAGGAATTGTTTGATAGGACGTTAAAACCTCATAAGGGGCAAGAAAACAAAAGAATAAGGGGCAGCTCCATGTTGATTGTCATGGGCGCTCTGATAGTATTGCTTAATATGTTGGTGACTAATCTAGGCTATGGGTATACATATGCTCTTGAAAGGGCATCGGTTAGCCTTGGATTGGCCCAGGAATGGGTGGACGGAGACCCTAGACCCGGGCAGCCGGGGGATCTCTTTAACCAACTGGAACTGACGGTAAAAACCGGGGACACCACCCTGTATGAAGGTAAACTGAGCGGTTTAAAAGAACCAGTGGATGTTACCGAGCGTATTGGATCCATAGCTTTAAACCAACCCCTTACAATGGATTATGAGGTATATCTTCCGGGCAGGGAAACGGGCAATGAGTTCCAGGGGTCTCATTTGGTTACGAGGTTTATTATACTGGCCAAATGCACAACAGAAGAGGGAGAAGAAGTACCCTGCACCATTTCCATGGAGCCTAAGGAAATCCTCTTTGATTTGAGGAACCTGAACCCAGGAGACCGTCATAGGGGAGAACTCACATTGAGGGTAACAGTGTCCGATGAATACATAGAAATACCCGACGAAGAGGTCCCGGGAGGGCCCTTGCCCAAAACCGGTGAAGGGGCCAATTATTTAACGGCCGTTGGTTTTGCCATGGTGGTAATGGGTTTTATACTAAAGAGAGTCAAGCCCAGGTATGCAAACGCATAAACACTAAACCAGGTATAGCAATGCATAAACGATAAAAATGAAAGACTACAAATATAAAGACATATCAATATATTTTATATCAGTCCTCCTTTTTATATGTTTCGGCATAAAGGAGGATTTTTTATGTAAAAAATATAAATTATGTCGTATTGTGTTATCAAAAACAATATAAGGTTATATAATATATTATATTAGATATTGTTTTAATATCTGGATTCTATCTTCCTATTCTATTTTTTGCCGAAGAGGGGGAACGGAATGATAAAGACTTTTCATAAGTATGTCTTTCAGTTTTTTAGGCATCAAAAGCTGTTCGTTATTTTCATGGCTGTTATTTTGGTTGTTGGCGGGGTTTATATAAACGACACGCGGAACAGTTATATAAAGCAGGCACACCATCATGGTATTATGCTGGTGCAATCGGCAGAAGCCTTTATATCAGACGAAATGGTCAATAAATTAAAAGCACATCCAAGCGATGTAGGTAAATCTGAATACCAGCAGTTGAAGGACAGTCTTATAAGGTTGAAACAACGGGATCAGCATATTCGTTATGCTTACCTTTATACACAGAGGAACGGAAAAAGGTTTTTTATGGTGGATTCTGAAATGCCGGGTAGTGACGATTATTCTGCCCCGGGCCAGGAATACACCAACATTGTGAAAAACGGTGAGCATCCTTTCGTGGATGATAGACCCATTGTATCAGAACCCATAACCGGCAAAAGTGATAGGTGGATAAGTATCCTGGCGCCGATAAAGGATGGTTCAACCGGCGAAACAATTGCAGTACTGGGCATTGATCATTCGGAAAAACAATTGTACAAAGAGGTGTATAAACATGTGTTACATGCTTTCATTGTTGTTGTCTGTATCTGCCTGCTTTTTATTTTTATTTACAGGTTAATGGTAAAAAACAGAATTCTATCAAGTGTGAGTAACGAACTGAAGCAAAGTGAAGAACTTTTCCGTACTATATTTCAACAAGCACCTGTTGGGCTTGCCATCGGGAGAGATTATCACTATAGCTCAAAGATTAACCCGATGTTCCAAAGGATACTAGGAAGGTCCCTCGAGGAATTAACTGCTATAAGCTGGACTGATGTTACCCATCCCGATGATGTGCAAAGGGATATTGAAAATTTCACAAAATTAAAAACCGGTGAAATTGATGGTTATTCCATGGAGAAACGTTATGTAAAGCCTGACGGATCCCACGTCTGGGTGAACATGGTGGTTGCGCCCTTGCATTTGTCGCAACAACATCTTGGCAAATATTTGTGTATTATTCAAGATATAACAAAACGGATTGAAGCTGAAGCAGCCTTGAAAGAGAGCGAGCGGAGCAAAGCGCTGTTGCTTTCCCATCTGCCGGGCATGGCCTATCGATGTAGATTTGACCGGGAATGGACCATGGAGTTTGTATCTGAAGGGTGCTATGCACTGACCGGGTACCAGCCGGAAAGTTTGCTTTACAATAAGGAGCTGTCATATAACGATATCATCCAGCCCCAATTCAGAGAAATCCTGTGGAAGGAATGGGAACGGGCCATCCAATTGAAATCAGATTTTCAGTATGAATACCAAATTACCACAGCCAACGGACAGCAAAAATGGGTCCTGGAGCTGGGACATGGGGTGTATGATGAATCGGGGAATGTTGAAGCAATTGAAGGGATTATCATAGATGTTACCCTCCAGAAAAAAAGGGAAGAGCAGATTCAATATCTTAATAATCATGATTTGATGACCGGTGTATATAATCGGCATTATTTTGAACAGGAAAGGGAACGGCTTCAAAAACCCGATTTCCTGCCATTGTCTATTATTATCGGGGATATAAACGGTCTAAAGCTTGTTAATAACGCTTTTGGCCATTTGCAGGTGGACAGTATAATTAGAAAAACAGCCAAAATCTTACAGAGTTGCTGTCGGGATGGGGATATTTTGGCAAGGACCGGTGATGATGAGTTCAGCATACTCCTGCCCAACACAGACGCTGATGCTGTGACAGAAATATTGGAAAAAATAAAAAATGCCTTTAATTTGTATAATCAATCCATAACAAATGATATGTATAGAATCAATCTGTCCCTGGGATACGGTACCAAGGAAACGGAAAAAGTGGATTTTGGTCAGATAATCGCCCGGGCTCAGGACCATATGTATAAAAATAAGCTTCTTAATAGTAAAAGTTCCCATAGTGCAACCCTTTCAGCTGTAATGGCTGCCTTGTATGAGAGAAGTGAAGAGACGGAGGAACATGCAGAGCGGCTTGTTTTTTTATCAAAAAAGATAGGTGTACGGCTTAACCTTCCCCAGAAGAGCCTTGATGAGCTGGAACTTTTGGCCATGCTCCATGATGTTGGGAAGGTGGGTATAAAAGACAATATTTTAAACAAATCAGGCGGGCTCAGTCATGAAGAATGGGATGTTATGAGAAGGCATCCTGAGATTGGATATAGGATTGCCATGTCATCTTCCGAACTTGAGCCGGTGGCCCAATATATATTAACCCATCATGAACGCTGGGATGGCAAGGGCTACCCCAAGGGACTTAAAGGCAGGGAAATTCCTTTACCGTCCCGTATTCTTGCAGTTGTTGATGCCTATGATGCAATGACCGAGGAAAGGGTATACAGGAAGCCCATGACCAAGGAAGCTGCTCTTGAGGAGATACAGAAGAACTCAGGCACTCAGTTTGATCCACAAGTGGTGGAGATATTTTTGAAGGTTATTTAGCCAAAGGTAACTGTATTACTATTTCTGCGTGATATAGGTAAGGTTGTGCTGGAGCCCGAGCTAAGGTACAAAAACTCATAATTTGACTTACAGGGGAAAGGATG
>JBMNSO010000111.1:0-5666 GCA_050945235.1 Mahellales bacterium | reverse complement strand
CTTCAGGAAATATCCCGAAAATCTTACCTTCGCTTAAGGTTTTTAGGGCGGTTTTAATTGCACTAATATCAGGTTTACCTCTTTTAACCGGGAAGGCCCCCCAACTTTTGATTATTGGACCTATCAGCTTGTTGCTGAACAGTTCCTGTTTTGCCATAAAGTATATCCTACGTTTTAAAATAACGCCTATTATCAATGGGTCTAATAGGGAGATGTGATTAGAGTATAATATGCATTTACCCCTTTCAGGAATGTTCTCCAGACCATGGATTCTAAGCCTGAACAAAAGGAAAAATATGGCTCTAAAGATAACCTTACAGATTCTATAAGACATATATACCTCCATCAAAGGTTAGAATTGTTTTTAAGTCTACTAAGGATTATATCCACTACTTGTTCAATACTTTTTCCGGTAGTATCAACAAGTATGGCATCCTCTGCTTTTTTCAGTGGGGCAAAGGCCCTGCTGCTGTCGTTTTTGTCTCTAAACTCGATATCCTTTAATACCTCTTCATAACTACAGCATATATTCTTATTTCTAAGTTCTATCCACCTGCGTTTTGCCCTTTCATCCAAGGAAGCCGTAAGAAAAAACTTGTACCTTGCCTCAGGCAAAACATAAGTTCCTATATCCCTTCCATCTATTATCAGGTCATTATTATCCGCAATTTCCCTTTGTATTTCTACTAATTTAAGACGTACTTCGGGTATAACTGCAACCTTAGATGCACCGTCTGAGATTTGAGGTGTTCGGATTTTTGATGTTATATCTTCACCATCCAAAATTATTAACTGACGATTGTTTTTGTAGACCACTTTGAGGTTCAAAGAGGGTAACAATCTTTTTATGCCATTAGTATCAAAGTCCTTTATGCCGCTTTTTATTGCTTTATATGCTACTGCCCTGTACATGGCCCCCGTATCTAAATGAAGAATGCCCAATCTTTGGGAAATAATGCTGGCAATGGTACTTTTGCCTGCGCCTGCCGGTCCATCCAAAGCTATGTTTAAATGTTTCATAATCATCAATCCTTTTCCTTCTGTAAAATATCGTTAAATTTTAAGTCGGGGCGCAGTTTTTCTGCCTTCCTTAAATAGACGTGTATAACCTTGGATTGTCTTTTTTGGTTTACCAGTAACATTACCCTGATACATTTTTTTAGGCTGTTTTTTACCTCCATTTCCTGAAAGCACATTAAGCCGATGTCGGTAAAGCCCAACTGTCTGGCGGCAACGGCAGGGTACGCCTCATCCAGGTCTGAGGTACATGAAAAAAAGATACAGACTATATCTTCTTTGGACAGTTTGTTGGCGGATATTATGGTATTGAGCAGTTGAGCGGTATTGTTTATGATGTCCGATTTGGAATTATTATCACAGGTTATAGCTCCTCTTATTGATTTTAGCATAGTCTTATGTTCCTTATTATACCACTCTGTGCCCCAGACCTACGGCTACTTCGTTTAGGTGTAGCAGCCCAATGCCAAAAAATATTGCCACGCATACATGGTCATTGTATCGCGCAATACCTATTTTACCGCCCACGTTTAAACCTAATGCCTTTGGCATTATCTGGGACAGGGCCTCCCTGGTTGCCCCGGCTACTGCACCCTCTTCGGCGTGACAATCTTTAATTACACCCTCTCTTTTTGCGGCAACCACCGATCTCTCCACTATCTTCATTACCGATGAAATAAATTCACCGCCATAATCTACTGCCGCAGTATGTACATTAATCTCGTGATATTGCTGTTTATACACTTTTTCTTCGTTTCTGTCTTTAGTCAGGCTCATTTGAATGGCAATTCTGGAAATATCTTTACTGCCCAAACTGTCCATATGTATTTCCCCCCATATATGTTTTATCAATACTTATTATATCGTAATTAAGTTTTATGCAACAGGGTTTATTTATACTTTATTCTGCCTATTGGCACCAATTTACCCTGAACATATACTTGGGATTTTATGTATCTATCATTTATATTTGAACTGGTGGTTATATATGCAAAAAAACCTCTATTTGAAATTCGCCCGTCCAAATGGAGCACATCACCCTCCGACACCTCTATCTTTGTTTGAGTGCTTAATGGGCAGTATTTACTGCCGTTTAAGAGTAAAAATGCATCACTGCCTGGAGCATCGGTGCTGATTGTGATATTACCGGATGAATATAGTGATAAACTATTATCAAATTTTTCATTTTGTAATTTTGCTTCGTAATTCAACTTGTGTCTGATTTCGTCTATGGTTAGCAAACCCTGAAGTATGATCAGTGCACATAGCATAAAGACAAGCATCAGCGACAGTTTCTTGTCCACCCAATACAATATATTATGCCACAAATCCCTCTTTTGGGCCATACCTGAGTTTCCTCCTTAGTTTAGCAATGTAAACCGGCTAAATACCCTGTGGAGAATGCAATTTGGAGATTAAAGCCTCCTGTAAGTCCGTCCACATCTATTATTTCACCAGCAAAATATAAGTTAGTTATTATTTTGGATTCCATGGTAGAGGATTTAATATCCTTTATGCTTATTCCACCCCTTGTAATTACTGCCTCTTCAATGGGCCGTTTTCGTAAAAAGGTTAGGGATAACCCCTTTATATTTTCCACAATATTTTTCCTTTGGCTTCTTGAAATCTGGTTTACCTTTATGTTCTCCATAATTCCAGCCCTTTGTAAGATTATGGGGATAATTCTTTTAGGTAACAAATCAAATAAGGCATTTCCTATCTGCTTGTTGATATTTTTGGCCAAATCCCTTTGCAACCTTTTGTCCAATTGTTCATGGGTCAATCCGGGCTTAAGGTCCAAAAGAAGTAGCGCATTTTTCAGTTGATGGGTGGTTGCTATACTGCTTAAGGTCAAAACCAAGGGGCCGGAAATGCCAAAATGGGTAAACAATAGTTCACCTAATTGCCTGTATATGACCTTACTATCCCGATGGGCGGACAGTTCTATGTTCTTAAGGGTTAGTCCCTTAAGCTGGCCTACGAAGCTTTCTTTAGTCTCTATGGGTACCAGGGCCGGTTCGGTTTTTACTATACTGTGCCCATATTTCTTTGCCATGGTATACCCGTCCCCGGTTG
This sequence comes from Mahellales bacterium, assembly GCA_050945235.1. Classification (GTDB taxonomy): domain Bacteria; phylum Bacillota; class Clostridia; order DUOD01; family DUOD01; genus DUOD01. The sequence goes on along the minus strand of JBMNSO010000111.1, from coordinate 2,573 downwards.
AACCGGTCGATGGGTAAGAAAGACCACCAGTTGCAATAATTACAGCATCACCCAATATTATATCCTTATCTGTTTTTATGCCCTTTACCATATTATTTTCGACAATCAAGTCCTTTATCCTCGTATTAAGGTGGATTTTAACATTTTTGTCCAACAAATAGTTATTAAAAAACTTTATTACATCGCTTGATTTATTTGATGCCGGAAAAACCCTGTTGCCCCTTTCAACTTTCAATTTCAAACCGTTTTTTTCAAAAAAATTAATTAGCTGGGCGTTTGACAGGGCATTTAAAGCGCTGTACATAAACTTTGGGTTACGGGGTATAAAATCAAAAAAATGTTCCATGTCTATATTATTGGTTATGTTACACCTGCCCTTACCGGTTAGGTATATTTTCTTACCCAGTTTTTCATTACGTTCAAAAAGAAATACCCTTTTTCCCTGATTGGCTGCCGAAACAGCTGCCATTATTCCAGCTGCACCTCCGCCCATAATCAATACTTTCTTCATAGAAGCCCTCTTTCCTTGTAGTTAATAGTACCTGCCTAAATGACAGGTATCGTTGTAGAATATTAATCTGCTATTTAACGGGCGATATTCTACAAGGGAAATCCCGCCGTTGTTATGTTTCAGCTTTGTCAGGCAGCTTATATTCAAGTCCAGTAGATTTATTATCAATAACTTGGATATTAGTGCATGGGTTACTAAAAGCACCTCTTCCTCATCGATTTGACTTATATCATCTAATAAACTGTTCAGGCGCCTATTAACATCCGATATGGTCTCCCCATTAGGTATGACTGCCCTGTCCGCCCTTGTCTGCCATAACCTATACTGGTATGGATACCCTTCGGCAATCTGTTCCAGTGTAAGTCCCTCCCATTTACCGAAATTCATCTCCCCGAGGTATCGGGTGATACTTATGGGGACATCCAAAAATCTGTTTATTACTTGGCTGGTTTTAATGGACCTTTTTAAGTTGCTGGTAAATATCCTTTGTATCCTGTATTCCTTTAGCCTTTTCCCCATGCATATCGATTGTTTTATGCCCTTAAGGGATAATGGGGTATCATTGCTACCCTGGGTTCTCCCGGTTGTGTTCCAAGTTGTTTCGCCGTGTCTGGCAATGTATATTTTTTTCATAACCCACCTGTCAATTTTCATTATTAATAACAATTATATCAAAGGATACTATTATTTTGGTGCCTAAATGTTATATATATACAATAAACAACAAAAATAAGCATTCCTAAACAAATGCTTATTTATTATCCATTGTTTTTTATAAAAGTACAATAAAACCATCGATATTATTTTCCCAATTGTAGTTATGGCTTGTCTTTGCCAAGATATACCTTGTATTGGTCCCAAATTTCTTCAAGATCGTGAAAATAGGAATAAATTTCGTTCTTCTTTTGCAGGCCTAAGGCTATCAATAGAGCGTTAATAAGACTAGCGGGGGCTACCATGGAATCTACAAAGGATGAAATATTACTTCGGGCTATTAACGTATAATCGGCATGGGAAGTAAGAGGAGATAACAAGCTATCGGTTATGGCTACCACCTTTGCACCCTTGTTCTTTACAAAACTTAACGCCTCCACCGTTCGCCTGGAATATCTGGGAAAACTTATCCCAATTAATATATCGTCAGGAGTAATGCGCATCAGTTGTTCAAAAACATCGCTTATTCCGGACGTTACAATTTTCACATTAGGGAAAATAAAATTCAGGTAGTACCCAAAAAACTGGGCGAGGGGTGCCGAACTTCTGATACCCAGTACATAAATTCTTTTGGCAGAAAAGATCTTGTCCACAACTGTAAGGAAGGTATTAATATCAATTTCACTTAAGGTCATTTTAATATTGTTTATATCGGCCTTAAGTACGCTTTGCAAAACCATTGACTGGTCTAAATCGGAAGTCATTTCTATCCTTTGGATGAGGGTTAATTTGTTCCTAATTAATTCCTGCAGGGCCTTTTGTAATTGAGGGTATCCCTCATAGCCTAGCACATTGGCAAAGCGGACTACGGTGGATTCACTTACCCCAACCTTTTCACCTAATTTGGATGCGGTCATAAATGCGGCTTTATCATAATGGTTTAATATGTAATTGGCGATTAGTTTTTGGCCTTTACTCATTTTTTTAAAAAAGCTGTTTATTTTATATATTAAGTCCTTTTTCTCTTCCATTATATTCCTCCGGAGTATTTATATGCTTTTATTACATTTTACCATATAGTTGCAATCTTTCAATGTTTATATTTTCTGTACCCTTGAATAAATATCACGGCATAACTTCGTAAACGGTTATTGACATATTATTTCCGTCCATTGCCAGTCCAAAAACGAGGTTTTTGGACTTTAAGGTCTTATTAAGAAAATCAACAACTTTATACATATCACTGCTGTAAGCCACCGTAATTGTGGATAGTATCTTAAGACTATCTTCCATATTCATCCTCCTTAAAGGTGAAGTTCCATTCCTTTATTTTTTGTATCATATCATACCTTGTTAAATCATATTGTATAGGTGTTATTGTAATATATCCGTCTTTAAAGGCTTGTAT
>JBMNSO010000110.1:0-5691 GCA_050945235.1 Mahellales bacterium | reverse complement strand
AAGAAATCAGGTATTCTAAAAACAGTTGCCATGTGTTTTCTTTTTAGTCTGGCAATCGAAAGCACTCAATTATTAAGTACATTTTGGGGAGGGTTAGCATCAAGATCATTTGATGTTACTGACTTGATTACCAATACATTTGGGGGTTTATTGGGATATTTGTTTTTTATCGTTTTTAAGCAAACTATCCTTAGAATATTAAATGAGCAATAATCATGGAAAATTTGTTCAGCCTTACGAAGTTTGCTTGAGAATTTATTAAACCGTCATTGGTTATATACCTTCGAAGTCAAGGAAGCATTCTAACTATTGTGTTGCAGGGCTTGATTACAACTAAGCAAAAATGTAATTTCTATGGAAAAAGAGAAAGAAATCCGGGAATAACATGAAAGATTATGATATAATATCATATATATCTATATCCATATGGAAGATAGGAGGGCTTGTCAGGTGAAATTGTTCAAAAAGAAGGTTAAATATACCCGAAGAGAGGTGGGGGATCACCAGGAGTTTGTTATACAGTATTTTGGCATGAATAATCCGGATGAGATTAGATTCCAAATGTTAAAAACCTTGATGGGTGAAAATAACGTTCTTGTACAGATAGATACCAATTTGTTTTCCATGTCCGACGGTATCAACGAAAGAGAATATATAGAAAAAAGGGCGCAGCTTGTGGAGAATTACGGATTTCCATACAAACTCAAGAAAGTTCCCAAGGTGACTAATAGTGGTAATATCCTGGCAAAGCTGTTCAATATAGGAAAAAAGGATCAGTCCGCTTACTTGCTTGCCTTTGTGATGCCGGCAGATAAGGTCACCAGGACAACCCTTGATACGCTTTTTCCATCCTATGGCGTATCCTTGGGCGTGTGCAAGGACAATGATGATGGTGAGCAAATATTGGAGTGGATATATTCAGGCATGATTGAGGATAAACTTCCATGGGAGATATATAAAATCGAAATCTTCGACAGTCCCTTTATCGGCCATACTATGGTTAAGTCAAAGGTGTTGGAAACGGACTTTATAGATAAAATGGTTAGTGACTTAAATAAAAGCTTCTCATAATTATGCAGAAGCTTTTTTTATGGCATCTTTAACATTTTTTGTGCCAGGGGATATAATAGTAATGTGTTGAAAAGGGGTGTCGCATGAAATGGTATATGATGCTGTAGTGGTAGGTGCCGGGCCGGCAGGCCTGACAGCCGGCATATATCTGGCCAGGTATGGACTTAAGACAGTTATACTGGAGAAAATGTTTGTCGGGGGTCAGGCCGCTACTACATACGAAATCGAAAATTATCCCGGCTTTGTGGATGTTATAGACGGGTCGGAGCTGGCCCTTAGGATGGAAGAACAGGCACGAAAATTCGGTGTTGATATAAAATACGACGAAGCAAAGGCCTTAACACTGGAAGGGAATATAAAAACCATAATAACCGCTATGGATGAAAAATTGACAGCCCGGGGGATTATCCTGGCCATGGGCGCCCAGCCCAGGGAATTGGGCCTTAAAAACGAAGGTCGGCTAAGGGGTGCGGGGATATCATATTGTGCCACCTGTGATGGTGCCTTTTTTAAGGATAAGAGGGTCATTGTGATAGGCGGCGGTGACACCGCTGTGGAAGACGCACTCTTTTTATCCAAGTTTGCTGCCGGCGTTCATTTGGTACATAGGAGAGATGAACTCAGGGCTGTAAAGTCACTCCAGCAAAAGGTATTGAGTAATAATAGGATAAAAGTAATATGGGATTCTGTAGTCACGGATATAATAGGTGAGGACAGGGTGACCGGTGCTGTAATAACCAATAAAAAAACGGGACAGCGGTTGCAAATGGAGGTGGACGGTATTTTTATTGCCATTGGCCTGATGCCTAATAGCTCGTTGGTCAGGGGTATGATAAAAATGACCGAGGAAGGATATATTATTACCGATGAAAACATGTCGGTGGGTATAGATGGTGTATTTGCAGCAGGTGATATCAGGGAAAAGACTCTAAGACAGGTAGTAACGGCAGCTAGTGACGGGGCGGTGGCCGCAGCCAGCATGCAGCGCTATATAAGCAAGAATTTCTAATTTCTAGGCGATTGAAACAAGGCTGCTTTAATGATAAAATTAAATAGTGTTTTTTTATTTTTAAAAAGGTTGGTGATTTATATTGGGCAAACTATTTGGAACAGACGGGGTTAGGGGAATAGCGAATACCGAACTAACCTGTGAACTGGCATTTAAGCTGGGGAAGGCCGGTGCGTACATATTGGCCCAGCAACATGAAAAGCCCCGAATCCTGATCGGTAAGGATACCAGGGCCTCTGGGGATATGCTGGAAGCAGCCCTTGCTGCAGGTATTTGTTCGGCGGGTGCGGAAGCCATATCCGTCGGAATAATGCCTACGCCGGCTGTTGCCTATTTGTCCAGATACTATCAAACCCAGGCAGGCATAGTGATTTCAGCTTCCCACAATCCCTTCGAGTACAACGGTATAAAATTCTTTAACGGCAATGGATACAAACTTCCGGACCAAGTTGAAGACAAGATAGAAGAATTGATTTTAAATAATAGATTGAACGACATATCCTGTCCCGCAGGTGCGGAAGTGGGCAGGACACAGGTGATTGATGACGCTGCCCAAAAGTATATAGACTTTTTAAAGGGTACTGTTGATATTTCATTGGAAGGCATGAAGGTAGCTATAGACTGTGCAAATGGGGCTTCATACAGGGTGGCTCCCATGGTGCTAACACAGTTGGGGGCTAAGGTATATACAATCGGCAAAAGTCCGGATGGTAGGAATATAAACTACGAATGCGGTTCTACCCATCCAAAGGCCCTTCAGCAATTTGTGGTGGAGTCAAAGGCTGATGTAGGCCTGGCCTTCGATGGTGATGCCGATAGGTTGATAGCAGTGGATGAACAGGGCAAGCTGGTGGACGGCGACAAGATAATGGCTATCTGCGGTATATATTTGAAGGAGAAGGGCAAGCTTAATAAAAATACGGTTGTGGCCACCATCATGAGTAACCTCGGATTGGACATTGCTCTTAAGAAGGCTGGCTGCAGTGTAGTGAAGACTGCCGTAGGGGACAGGTATGTACTGGAGAAAATGATGGAGGATGATTATACCATAGGCGGTGAACAGTCGGGTCATATCATTTTCAGGAATCATAGCACCACCGGCGATGGATTGATAACCGCTCTGCAGCTTCTTAAGGTTATGGTTGACAAGGGGCAAAGACTTTCCGAATTGTCCGGTGTGATGGAAACACTACCCCAGGTGCTGATAAATGCCAGGGTAAGAAATGATAAAAAACATGATTATAAAAATGATGAGGTAATTGCTAAAGAGATAAGGGAAATAGAACAGCGGTTCAAGGACCAGGGCAGGGTAGTTATACGTCCGTCGGGAACTGAGCCTTTGATAAGGGTAATGCTTGAGGGTACAGACAAGGATTACATGGAGTACCATGCCCAAAAACTTGCCGATCTCATTGAAAAGAGGCTGTCCTAATATATTAACTATTTTTTATTGAAAGGGGGTGATGCATCGGTGACCGGCATTAAAACTATTAAGGAGGTGGTATGCTAGCTATTGGGTGTTAAAACCATATAAAGCGCCAGAACTTTTCCCAGGGAAAAGTTGACGAGGATCAGGGTTTATCGAGAATTCGGCGGATGCCCTGCGGTATTCTTCACTACCGTTAAAGGCCTTACAAAACCGGTAAGCGATTGCCGATACAAAGGAGGCCGGATGAAGACCTGTCTAATCATAATTACCATATGTTTAAAAATTCATATAAAGGAGAATTATACCTATGTGTGGCATAGTTGGATATATAGGTAACGGTAATGTTGTGCCTATTTTGATAAACGGACTTAAAAAGCTGGAGTATAGGGGCTATGATTCGGCCGGCATAGCTGTGCAGGACAAAGACGGGCTGTATATAAGGAAATGCAAGGGCAGGCTCAGTATCCTGGAGGAGAAGATAAAGGGCGAGGATAATAAGGGGACGGTAGGCATTGGGCATACGCGATGGGCTACCCATGGTGAGCCATCGGATATAAACTCCCATCCCCATACCAACCTTTCCGGTGACATCGCTGTGGTCCATAACGGTATCATCGAAAACTATATGAGACTGAAGGGCTGGCTAGAGGACAGGGGATACCGATTTATATCGGAGACTGACACCGAAGTGGTAGCCCACCTGATAAACTACTACTATAAGGGTGATTTGCTGCAAGCGGTGAGGGATACCCTGACCAAGCTGGACGGGTCCTATGCTTTGGCAGTCATATGCAAATCCAATCCCGATCAGATAGTGGTGGCCAGGAAGGACAGCCCGCTGGTAATCGGTATAGGGGAAGACGGTAACTATATCGCTTCGGACATACCTGCCATACTTGGCTATACCCGGGATGTTTATTTTTTAGAGGAAAAGGAAGTTGCCCTGATAACAAGGGATAAGGTGGAAATATTTAATGAAGACGGCCAAAGGGTCGATAAGGAGATATTCAAGGTTAACTGGGATGTGTCGGCTGCTGAAAAAGGCGGATACCAGCACTTCATGCTTAAGGAAATTCATGAAGAGCCCCAGGGCTTGAAAGCTACCTTGAATCCAAGGTTAACAGAGGATCACAGGGACATAGATTTGAAGGAGCTGGGTTTAACTCCCGAAAGGGTTAAAGAGCTGGAAAAAATCTATATAGTGGCCTGTGGCAGCGCGTTTCATACTGCACTGGTAGGTAAACAGGTAATAGAGCAATTGGCAAGGATACCGGTGGAGACTGACATCGCTTCGGAGTTTAGATACCGAAACCCTATTCTAAACGAAAGGGATCTGGTTATAGTTATCAGTCAGTCGGGTGAAACCGCCGATACCATAGCAGCATTAAGGGAAGCAAAAAAGAAGGGGGCCAGGGTGGCTGCCATTGTCAACGTTGTGGGCAGCACCATATCCCGTGAAGCCCATGATGTATTGTATACATGGGCAGGACCGGAAATAGCGGTGGCCACCACCAAGGCATATTCTACACAGCTGTTGTCGCTGTATTTGATTGCCCTGGACCTTGCCAAAAAGGCAGGACGTATAGATGCAAAACAGTATGCTCAGATAATTGAGGCATTAAATCGTATTCCACAGCAAGTGGAGGTGATCTTGAAGGACAAAACCAACCTTCAAAAATACGCTGACTCTCACTTCAATGCAAGGAACATCTTCTTTATGGGCAGGGGTCTGGATTATGCGATAGCCATGGAAGGTTCGCTGAAGTTGAAGGAGATATCCTATATCCACTCGGAGGCCTATGCCGCCGGTGAATTAAAGCATGGCACCATTGCCCTTATCGAAGAAGGGACCCTAGTAGTAGCAGTTGCCACCCAGGGACGGCTCTTTGAAAAGACGTTGAATAATATCAAGGAGGTAAAGGCCAGAGGCGCGGTAATAATGGCCGTGGTGATGGAGGGGCAGGAAGATATAAAAGAGGTAGCGGATCATGTGATTTATATACCGAGAACCCTGGAGATTGTAGCACCGATCCTCACGGTAGTACCCCTTCAGTTGTTTGCATACTATGTTGCAGTGGAAAAGGGCTGCGATGTCGATAAACCAAGAAACTTAGCGAAAAGCGTGACCGTTGAATAGGCATAAAAGATAAGGGAAAGCATTGTGAATAATACAAATAAACTC
>JBMNSO010000109.1:0-5744 GCA_050945235.1 Mahellales bacterium | reverse complement strand
TCGGGAACCGGGCTTACTGTATGAACAATACCCGTTACCGGCTGGGTCCCCAGGGCATCGATAAAGACATCCATGTTTTGTCCTTCTTCTATGCCCATTATGTCCCCTTCCATAACACTGACGTCCAATAATAAACTGCTCATATCAATAACTGTAACGGGCGGTACTGCCTGTGAGGCCATCTCCCCTTCCTCAACGGATAAAGTAGCCACTGTTCCATCTATAGGTGATGTAAGCTTTAAACTGTCCTGGGCACTCTTGGCCAAATCCAACCCCGCCTTTGCTTGTTCCAACTGGGCATCCAGCTGCTCATCGGAGGGCAGGGATTGGATGGTCCCTTCCAGAGATTTTTCCATGGCTGCCAATTCCGCCCTTTGGGCTGTTAGGCCCTTTCTCTGCTCTTCAAGGCCGGCTTTGTTGGTATTCAATTCCTCCAGGGAAGCATTATACTGCTTCTCGGTTATAACGCCCTGCTGTAGTGCCTGGCCTAATTCCTCCATGGACTTTGTAACCTGCCCTAAACCTTGGTCTATCTCTTTAATACCTTCATCTATTGTCTTTATGCTATCGGACAATTCCTTTTTATCTGCCTTCAAATCTTGGGCCTTCTCCTTGGTAGAATCCACCGAAATCTTTGATGCCCTATAGGCCGCCTGGGCCTGGGCCACCTGAAGCTCTACTTCGGTGCCGTCCAGTTCTATAAGGACATCACCTTTTTGGACTTGCTGGCCTACCTTCACATGGACCTTTTCCACCCTGCCCGGCATCTTGGGAATAATCATAATATCTGAAACAGGACGGATCTTGCCTGAATACTCCTTGGTAATGGCCATATCCTCCACCCTGGAAACCTCTGTTTCGACAGATATGATCTCATCGGTCCCGGCAGGCTCATCCTCCTGTTGATTGAAAAAACTGTCACAACCTGAAGCGGACAAAACTAAAACAACAGTTAGCACTGCTGCCAGCATAACTCGGCTTATCCTTCTTTCAAACATACCCTGTCTCCTTCCAGTTATTTATTAAATAAAAGATAAAATTCATGGTTTTTATGGACTGAATTTTTTCCTTGGTAAATGGTTGCTATCCAGGTACAACCTTAAATTCTACATCTTTTAAGCGATGCTCCAGCTGCCTTATGATATTACTATCTTTTTTATCGGGGGGTTGGCCCAGCACCATAACGGTTATCTTGGTATCCTTTGCAAAGCTAACCAGAGTATCCACTACATTTTGGGAACGAAGTACCGTCATATCTGCACCCACGTTCTTTGAAATGCTGAATAGATAGTCCAGTGCCTCACCTTCGTCAGGGTTGCCTAAAAAGGTTTCACCCACTTTGGCTGCATGAACAACAAAGAGTTGCCCTTCCTCCTTATCTGCAATATCCTTCCCCAACCTTATCAAACGCTCACAATTCCTTTGTCTGGTGACACATACCATTACCCTATTTTTTTTATTCATAATAAACCCCTTAATTATATATCCAAATATTGTCAATATTGAATAAAGCACAACAATTCGGTTATCAATATTGCGGGAGCGACTGACCGAATGTTCGGTCAGTTTTAATTATACAATATTGTATTTCATTGTCAATGATGCTATTGCTCTTTGATGTATTAAATATATAGTCTTAAAATATCATACCCACAAATAAAGATTTTGAGTATTTTATTTAGGCCAATTCCCATTCCAGACCTTCTAAATCCTTAATTATCAAGCTGTTTTTGTCAAAATCGATAAGGCCTTCATTTTTTAGTTTTATTAGTTCCCTGGATAGGGAAGGTCTTTGAACGCCCATATGTTCAGCCATGGCCTTTCTTGAGAGGTTGAGTCTAATGGTAAGGCTCTTTTGTCTATTGTATTCCTCCAGGATAAAATGACACACCTTTTGCCTTAGGGTTTCGAAGGACAGTTCCTTTACCTTCCGGTTGAGCATAAGGATTTTATCGGATAACAGCCTCATGAAGTTTTCCAACACCACCGGATTGTATCTGCAAAAATTTATAATACCTTCTTTTGTTATATACATAATCGTTGAGTCCACAACAGCCACTATGGTTGCAGGATACATATTGATATTGGAAAATATTATGGCTTCGCCGAATATTTTACCGGGTCCTAGCCGGGTCAAGGTCACCGTTTTACCAGAGGCATAGATCTTCTGTACCTGCACAGCGCCCTCTATTACAATAGCCAGTGCCTTGCACTGTTCTTCTTCCACTGCCACTACCTCATCCCTTTTATACTGTTTAACGCTATATTGGGCCTTTGCCAGTAAATCAAGAATCTCAACATTATTCAGGCCTCTAAACAATATACAGTCCTTTAAAATCCCATAGGTACAATCCATACAATCACCTTTAAAATATTTTTATAATGTGTAACATATGTTACCGATTCAACCCTTTTATATTACTATAATATAAATGTAAAAACAAGGATTATAGACAAAACAACGATTAACAATGGGTATAAAACACCATGGAGTAATTTGGATAATAAAATACGATGAATAGAGGAGGAATTATAAATGATTAGAAAAATAGTAGAGATTAATGAAGATAAGTGCAATGGCTGCGGTCTGTGCGTAGATGCATGCCATGAAGGTGCCATTAAATTGGTAAACGGAAAGGCCAAATTGATAAGCGATCAATACTGTGACGGTTTAGGGGATTGCCTGCCGGCCTGTCCTACCGACGCAATCAAGATCATCGAAAGGGAAGCAGACCCATACAGCCAGGAGGCAGTGGACCAGTTAAAGAAGAGCAAAGAGAGAGAAAATAAGGCACCGGCCGCCATGCCCTGTGGATGCCCCGGTACCATGGCAAAGAAAATTGAAAAAAAAGCCCAACCCAAGGCAGAAACAACCGTGGATACCGATTACAAAGACGGTGGTAACCGTCCCTCAGAGCTTAGCCAGTGGCCGGTACAATTAAAACTGATAAACCCCAGGGCAGATTACCTAAAGGGCGCTGACCTGTTAATAGCTGCCGACTGCACCGCCTTTGCATATGGTGATTTTCACAGGGACTTTATTAAGGATCATATTACCGTCATAGGCTGTCCCAAACTGGATGACAATGAATATTATACCGAGAAACTCACCGAGATTATCGCTAATAACAATATCAAATCCATTACTGTGGTGCGAATGGAAGTCCCGTGCTGCGGAGGTATAGTAAGTGCAGTTAAAAAGGCAATGTTAAACAGCCAAACTATCGTGCCCTATAAAGAAGTAGTTATAGGCATCGATGGAAACATAAAATAGAAAATAAAGGGGAGGAATGTAATATGGACAGAGCAATGTTTTGTTATCAATGTGAACAAACAATAGGAGGCAAGGGCTGCACCAGGGCAGGTGCCTGCGGCAAGGATGCCAAGACAGCCAATTTGCAGGATCTGCTGATTCATCAACTAAAGGGTATCGGATTTTATGGAGAAAAAGTACTTGAAAACGGTGATACCATTGACGACACTACCCATAAATTCGTAATGGATGCCATATTCTCCACCCTTACCAACGTGAATTTCGATGCCGAAAGATTTGTAGGGTATATCAAAAAGGCGGACGAAGTTAAGGAAAACCTGAAGGTAAAGGCAGGCAGTCCAGCAGAAAATGTGCCGCCGGCAGCACTTTATAGAGCACCTTCAACCATGGAGGACATGCTAAACGACGGTAAGGACGTAGGCATTCTGGCCGATGAAACCTTAAACGAGGACATACGTTCCTTACGAGAGCTATTGATATACGGACTAAAGGGCCTGGCTGCCTACGCCCATCATGCCTTTGTGCTGGGCAAAACCGACAATAGCGTTAATAATTTCTTTTACAAGGCCTTGGCTGCCACAATAAATAACGACCTGACAATTAATGACTTGCTAAACCTTAACCTAGAACTGGGCAGGGTAAACTTTAGGTGCATGGAACTGCTGGATGAGGCTAACACCGATACTTACGGTCACCCTGAACCTACTGAGGTGCTGATCACAAAGAAAAAGGGACCCTTTATTATAGTATCCGGCCACGATCTTAAGGACCTGAAACAATTGCTGGAGCAGACTCAAGGTAAGGGAGTTAACGTTTATACCCACGGTGAAATGCTGCCCTGCAATGCATACCCGGAGCTTAAAAAATACAAGCACCTTTTAGGCAACTACGGCGGCGCATGGCAGGATCAACAAAAGGATTTCGACGGTATACCCGGCTGCATAGTCATGACCACCAACTGTATACAAAAACCCAAGGACAGCTATAAAGATCGAATCTTTACCACAAGCATCGTAGGTTGGCCGGGGGTTGCCCATATAGAGGAAAAAGACGGGGTAAAGGATTTTACACCGGTTATAGAGAAGGCCCTGGCCCTTGGCGGCTGGCAGGAAGACGAAAAAGAAAAGAAAATACTGGTGGGCTTTGGCCGAAATGCCACCCTATCCCATGCAGATAAGATAATCAAGGCTGTAAAGGAAGGCCAGATAAGGCATTTCTTCCTAATCGGCGGCTGTGACGGCGCAAGACCGGGCAGAAACTATTACGCGGAATTTGCCGACAAGACACCCAAGGATACAGTAATCTTAACATTGGCCTGCGGTAAATACAGATTTAATAAAAAGGACTTGGGTACGGTGGCCGGCCTGCCCAGACTTTTGGATGTAGGCCAGTGCAATGACGCCTATTCCGCCATCAGGATAGCCCTGGCCCTGGCAGAGGCCTTTAACTGCGGAGTAAATGACCTGCCTCTGTCCCTGATCCTGTCGTGGTACGAACAAAAAGCGGTCAGCATTCTATTGACACTGCTGGCCCTTGATGTCAAGAATATTTACCTGGGCCCCACCCTACCGGCCTTTGTTTCGGAAAACGTACTCAAGGTATTGGTGGATAAGTTCGGTTTGAAACCCACTTCCACCGCGGATAACGACCTTAAGGCCATTCTGGGATAGATACTTGGCCCAATACCATAAAAAAATATATAAAAAGGCCTCGATTTTATGTCCGAGGCCTTTTTATATCAATCAGAATCTACTTTTCCCAAAGAAGAACGGCTTCCGAAGCTGCCTTAGAAAATTATTCGATCTTATTGAGGTCATAGGGCGTCTCTTGGTATACATAGAAGTTCAACCAATTGGAAAACAATAGATTGGCGTGACCTCTCCATGTTACCAATGGTGGCTTTGAAGGATCGTCATCGGGGAAATAATTCTTGGGCACATTTATATCCAAGCCTTTGCCCAGGTCCCGGTCATATTCGCCCTTGAGGGTTAAGGGATCATACTCCGAATGCCCGGTTATAAATATCTGCCGCCCGTCCTTGGTAGCTACAATGTATATACCTGCCTCTTCGGATTCCGATAATATTTCCAGGCCGGGAACCCTTTCTATATCTTCCCTGCGCACCTCGGTATATCGGGAGTGGGGCGCATAAAATATATCGTCAAAGCCCTGGAGCAGCTTTGCATTCTTGGTAACCCTGTGGGCAAAAATGCCGAACATTTTTTCCTTGAGTGGGTATTTGGGAATACCAAAGTGGTGGTAAAGTCCTGCCTGGGCTGCCCAGCATATATGAAGGGTTGATGTAACATTACGAAGCTTCCAGTCCATAATCTCCTTAAGCTCATCCCAATAGTTAACCTCTGTAAAATCCAATTGTTCAATGGGTGCACCGGTAATTATCATGCCATCGAACTTTTCATGTCTGACCTCGGAAAAGGTCTTGTAAAAGGCGATCAGATAATCCTCGGGC
>JBMNSO010000108.1:0-5787 GCA_050945235.1 Mahellales bacterium | reverse complement strand
TAACCTCCGCAGCCTTCAAAATCCTTTCCTCATTTCCCTCCGGCAAAACTATCCGCTTTTTGTCGGATTTGGCTTTTTGCCTAATACTGTCTAATAATGCCAATTTTATGTCTCCTTCCTTTGTTTATGATATTATAAATATTTTTCATAGACTCAATAAATCTCAAAACTTATATTATATTCTATGTAAAAATAAAAAATCCTCTATTTTTTTTAGGAATTGACAAACATTTTATAGTTTCTTATTTTTTGCCAAATACCGGTATATAGGTATATACTTTTTTGTATTGGGTATATACAATATAGTTAGAGGTGATGATTGTGTCAGTGGTAGGACTGATAACCGAATACAACCCCTTCCATAACGGCCACCTGTTCCATCTAAACCGGGCCAAGGAAGCCACCGGTGCACAATATGCCCTGTGCATCATGAGCGGCAACTTCGTGCAGCGGGGCGAACCGGCCATGGTGGATAAATGGGCCAGGACCCGGATGGCCCTGGCGGGGGGTGCCGACCTGGTAATCGAGCTGCCGGTGGTATATGCCCTTCAAAGTGCGGAAGGTTTCGCCCTGGGAGGGATAAGGCTGCTGGACGCCCTGGGGGTGGTGGATTTTGTATGCTTCGGCAGTGAGGCCGGTGACATAGAACCGTTAAAGGAAATAGCCGATATGCTGTACCACCAGCCGCCTAGGTACAGGGCTTTGCTCAAGGGCTACCTGGACCGGGGTCTGGGCTTTGCCGATGCCCGCCAGAGGGCGGTGGCCGATTATTTCGACGGCGATAGCCGATGCAACCCGACGCAACTCCTTAAAACCCCCAACAATATACTGGCCATTGAATATATAAAGGCCCTTATGATGATAAACAGCGGTATTGAGCCCATAACCATAAAACGGATAGGAGCCGGGCATGACACCGACCGGCTGAGCGGCCCCATATCCAGCGCCACTGCCATACGGCAATTCCTACGTACCGGCAGCGATCTGGACGATACCCCCGTGGCTATCGCCCTGCCCGACTTTACCCGGGACATATTAAGGACGGAATTTGATAATGCCAAGGGCCCGGTAGGTTTAGCAGCCTTTGACCAACTGATATTGTCCATGGTGCGCCAATCCAGCCCCAGGCGGTTGTCGTTGCTGCCCGACGTCAAAGAAGGCTTGGAAAACAAGCTATACCGCGCCGCCTTTAGATACGGGTCGTTGGACCAATTGCTTAATAAGGTGAAGACCAGGCGGTATGCCTATACCCGGCTGCAGAGGATCCTTATGAATATGATGTTGGGCATCACCGCCGGGCAGGTGGATAGGTTCAACCGCTATGGCGGGCCGCAGTATATAAGGATTCTGGGCTTTAACAAAAAAAGCCTGCCCCTGCTCAAGATGATTAAGGCCAGAGCACGGATACCGGTAATAACCAAGGCCGCCCATTATAGGAGATTGGGCGGTAGAAATTTGGCCAGGATGTTCGAAAAGGACGTACGGGCCACCGACATTTACAGCCTGGCCTTTGACAACCGTGAATACAGAATCGGGGGTCGGGATTTCACTACCGGGGTAATAATTATGGACGGTTAATCCAAACTGTCATTGCCCTGCTCTATTGCCCTGCTCGCCTCGGCCCAATAAGGGACGGTCAAGCATTTCCTGCAAAGCCGGCATAGCCTCTTTGGCGGCCTGCCTGCCCAGTTCTATACACTTCTCCGCCATATCGAAACGGTTCAGCCCTATCCTTGATACATCGGGCCTTATCAGTACGTCGGCTTTGATCAGTTTCCCCCTGACCAGTTCCATTTCCATTACTTCCATGGCCTGGATGTATACCTCCATTATATTTTTGGGTCTTGAATGGGTACCGTTAAACCCCACATCAACGGCTATGATAAAGTCTGCGCCCATGGACGATACCACAGACACCGGCACCCTGTCCACCACACCGCCGTCCACCAGCACCATTTCCCCCTTTGTTACCGGAACAAATATACCGGGTATGGAGATGCTGGCCCGTACCGCTTCGTATACCTTCCCGGTATCTATAACCACCGGCCTGCAGGTGATAAGGTCGGCAGCCACCACCGATAACGGTATATCCAACTGGTCAAAGTCCCTGTTCTTAGTCAGCAGCTTCATTATGCTGTTCACCCGTTCTCCCTTGATAAACCCCATCCTGGGTATGGTATAATCGAATATGGGTTTGTTACCCAAGGCGACGGCCATCTTCCCCAGCATATCCACCGGTATACCACAGCAGTACAGGGCACCTATCAGGGCACCCATGCTGCTGCCCGCCACCATATGGATATCTATATTATTCTCCTTGAGCACCTGCAGCACACCTATATGGGCAAACCCCCTGGCGGCCCCGGAACCCAGGGCCAGGCCGATCCTTCTTTTTTCCATGGCTTTCTCACCTTTTTCCGTTCATTGAATAATATGGTATAATACAATGCCTATTTAATATATATATACAGAACGTATAAAACAAGTACCGGGGTGAAAACATTGGCCGTCCAAAAATTACGGGTCTATGCCACCGCCTGCCTGTCTATTATTTTAGTGCTGTTTATTGTATTATTCCCAAAAGAATCCTTGGATGCAGCATCCAGAGGAATAAATACGTGGTTTAATATAGTATTTCCCGCCCTCCTGCCCTTTTTTATCGGGGCTGAATTATTGATCGGCACCGGCGTGGTGGCCTTTATGGGAACACTGCTCCAGCCGCTGATGAAGCCATTGTTCAATACCCCGGGCAGCAGTTCCTTTGTAATGGCCATGAGCGTAACCTCCGGTTATCCCATGGGCCCCAAGCTGATAAGCCAGTTGCGGCAGCAAAAGTCCATCACCAGGATAGAAGGCGAGCGGATGCTCTCCTTTTGTACCACCTCCGGTCCCCTGTTTATGCTGGGGGCAGTTGCCGTGGGGATGTACGGCAGCACGGCCCTGGGCATAACACTGTTAGCCGCCCACTATCTGGCCTGTTTATCCACCGGCCTGATGTTCAGGTTCTACAAAAGGGACCGGGACCTCTATTTTAATAAGAGTTCATACAACAGAAAACAAAAAAAAGATAAAATATTAAAATCTGCCTTCAATTCCCTTTACAATGCCAGGATAACCGATGGCAGACCCCTTGGTAAGTTATTGGGCGATGCTGTTAAGGATTCTGTCTACACGCTGCTGCAAATAGGGGGGTTTATAATACTCTTTTCCGTTATCATTAGTATACTTGATATAACCGGGATACTGGACACCACCGCCGGTCTAATCCATACATTACTCCCCGGCAGCCTGGACACCGGCCTTATAAAGGCGCTGGTGAGCGGCGTATTTGAAATCACGGTGGGTTCCAAGCTGGGTAGCGAGGTGCCGGGGCTGTTGCTTCACAAAACCTGGATAGTATGTTCCATCATCACCTGGGGCGGGCTGTCGGTCCACGCTCAGGTGGCCAGCCTGCTTAGCAATTGCGATATAAGCATAAAACCCTATATAACCGCCAAGTCTATCCAGGCTGTGCTGGCCGGTATATACGGTTTTATATTGTTCAGAATAACGTTTCCCCTGGCCCAGGCAGCCTTCAAGCCTTCGGACGTACCGAGGGAAATCGGGTGGCTGGGCAGCCTTGTGGCATCCGGCAAACTGATGGCAGGCCTTCTTGGGGTACTGGCCACCGTCGCCGTCCTTTGTCTGTTGATAAGAAATCTGAAGATTATTAAGCTTTAGCCCGCCGATAAAAAAATTTAGTCCGCCTTGGGCTTGCCGCCTTTAAGTTCCTGCCGATTATTCCTTACGCTTTCCAGGATCTTTTCTATATTTTTCTCCAGGGTTTTTAAAACCTTATCGGCATACTCCGTTGAACCAAAACGAATTTCCTTGGCACTTTGCTGGGCATTGGATATTATGATCTGGGATTGTTCATAAGCTCGCTTGCTGATTTCGCTTTCGTCAACCATAAACTTTATCTTGCTTTCGGCATCCTTTATAATGGTTTCGGCCTCCCTCTGGGCGTCAATCAATATCCTCTGCCGCTCATTCTTTATCCACTGGGCCTTTTTTACTTCGTCGGGCAAGTTTAGCCTTATATCCCTGATTAAATCAAGGCATTTCTCCCTGTCGATGCAGGCCTTAGAGGTGAATATCATACCCTTTGCGCCTTCTATTTCGTCTTCCAAAGCATCCAACAATACCAATATATCCATATTAATCCCCCTTGTTTACCAGCCTCTTTATTACTCTGTCCAAAATAGCATCCGGCACCAAATCCCTGATACACCCGCCCAGCCTGCCTACTTCCCTGACTGCGCTGGAGCTCAGGTAAGAGTACCGTTCGCTGGTCATCATAAACACCGTTTCTATGTTGTTATCCAGTTTTCTGTTCATCAGGGCCATTTGAAATTCGTTTTCAAAGTCCGAGATGGCCCTTAGGCCCTTGACGATAACACGTATCTTTTTCGCCCTCATATAATCTATTAATAGACCCTGAAAACATTCCACTTCCACGTTTTCCATGTCTTGTATTACCGTCTCCATCAGTTCCACCCTTTCTTCAAGGGAAAAGGTAGCACTTTTGTTGGGGTTATGTACTATTGCCACAATTACTTTATCAAACATCCTCGAAGCCCTTTTAATGATGTCTAGATGCCCGTTGGTCACCGGGTCAAAGCTTCCAGGATAAACACATGCATTCATAGTGCACCATCCTTCGCATAAAAGGTTACGGCAGTAGTGCCGTATGTCTTTTGCCGTTGTATGTATAATTGGCCTATGGACTGGGGGAGATTGTCCATGGTTGAATGCTCTGCTATAACCATACCGTCATCGCTTAGTATATTCATTTCAGATATAAGTTCGATGGTGGGCACCAACAACTCCTTACCATAGGGCGGGTCCATAAAAATCAGATTATAGACCGGGCCTTTGCTGCCCTGGCTCTTTAAAAAAGTTGTAACATCCATTTTGTATACCCGGGCCCTGTCGGCAAATCCCAAGCTATTAATATTGTCCTTTATGGTTTTTATGCTTAAGCCGCTCTTATCCACAAAGAAAACCAAACCGGCACCCCTGCTCAGGGCCTCGCAGCCGAGATTCCCGGTACCTGCGAACAAGTCCAAAACAACAGCATCTCTTATGGCTGGGGATATAATGTTGAACAACGATTCCTTTACCCTGTCGGCCGTCGGCCGGGTATTTATACCCTTTACCGCCTTCAGCCTTCTGCCCCTTGCGGTTCCGGCGATTATACGCAAAGACATACCCTCCTCAGTTTTCACCTATATTTTAGCATAATATGACACCTTCATCAAATAAACTTATAGGCTTATTATCCTATATCCCCAAAAAATTTATTAACAAACTCCAGGATATATTTTTTTAGAATGTAAAAATGTTGGTATAAAATACGAATATTTGCCAATAATAAAAGATGTCAGGCTATTTAGGATGTCTGACTGGAATTCCCCATAGAGCTCTTCCTTCAATTTCTCCTCTCCCATATAGTTGATTTTGGTTTAACATAATAACTTAAATTAAAATCAACTATAGAATCGCCGCAGTACGAACTGCGGCACTTTTTATGGGAGGGGAGCCTATATATAAAATACAGGACAAGCATCCCGGCCCATCCTGTATTAAGTATATCATTTTGCTGTAAAGCTATTGTCTATTCATTTATTTACTGCATACCGCCCGATCTACCTGCCAACTGTGATTCTGCCTGCTCAATCATCTTCCTTACCATATGACCGCCAACAGCACCACATTCCCTTGATGTCAGGTTGCCCCAGTATCCCT
>JBMNSO010000107.1:0-5790 GCA_050945235.1 Mahellales bacterium | reverse complement strand
ATCGTTTATGTGATTTCATTCCTTTGTTTAATGGCCAATCTCAACAGGAAGATAATAGTCATGCTGAAAATGGGGGTAAAACAGATGCCGATAAAACTGAACCCTTGATAAAATCTTCTCCAACAGACAATCCGGCAGATAACAACTATCAAAATCAGACAAAAACATGGGGAGATAATGACAGCTTGACGGATATAGGTAACTATACCACTCAAGAACTACTACAATATATCAAGCACAGGATAGACTCCCTTAATAACAAACACTTAGACATATCAGAAAAATTGTTAAAAATATCGGAGGATATGCAAAAAGTGGATGCTAAAATCAAGACCTGGCAGCATATTATCGATAGACTAGAGGAGGAAATCTCCATATTAAAGGAAAAAACATTATTGAAAAAGATTATCAAACTATTAAAGAGTCAGTAAAGTAAAGGTATTTTTGCATCCATCACTTTGAACATGATACACCCCCTGTATTAATAAGTATCTTTTTCTGCACAATTCCCGTTTTATAATGTCTATATAAGAAAAACTAAATTTTATGGACAAGCCACATCCATATGAGATCTCCCTTGGTGTTGACATAATAGTCAACCTAGTCCTTATTTTCGACTGGTTATAAAAACTTATTGCATGTTGTCTGGATCTAAAGGCTATCAATCCGTACTCGCGCATACTATTATCTCTCCCCGTAAGCTCTTAAACCAATATATGTGTGGACTCCTCTAAAAGTTCTAATAATTAAAAATGTCAATCCTATATAAAAAACATATATTAAAATTAAGAAGCTGTAAGGAGGGATATAATGATATATCTTGATAATGCTGCCACTTCTTGGCCTAAACCTAAGGATGTCCATAAATATATGGATAAATGCTTGAAAATGTGCGGTGGTAATCCTGGACGAGGAGCGTATAAGTCAGTGCTGGATGCAGAAAAAACAGTTTATGCTACCCGGGAATCCTTGGCAAAGCTGTTTAATATAGAAAACCCATTGGACATTATGTTTACGAATAACGCCACCTATGGAATCAATTTTGCCATAAAAGGTATGGTTAAGCCCAGGGATCATGTGATTGCAACCTCAATGGAACACAATGCCGTTGCCCGCCCCTTGGTACAGCTTAAAAAAGACATAGGGTTGAAGATAACCTTTGTTAATTGCAGTGCTACAGGACAAATAGAATTAAATGAAATAAAAAAAACAATTTTACCAGAAACTAAGCTGATTATCAGCATCCATGCATCCAATGTTACCGGTACAATAATGCCAATAGAAGAAATCGGTATGATAGCACGGCAGTATAATATCCCTTTTCTTGTAGACGCTTCACAGACAGCCGGCATTATACCCATTGACATAAAAAAATTCAATATAAGACTATTGGCATTTCCAGGGCATAAAGGGCTCATGGGGCCCCAAGGCATTGGTGGTCTATATGTCGACCCTAGAATCAATTTGAACCCGATTATAACGGGCGGTACGGGCAGTGATTCCGGTAACCTGAACCAACCGGTGGTAACACCCGATAGATATGAAAGCGGTACATTAAACCTTCCAGGTATATGGGGCCTATATGGTGCCCTTAAATTTATACTGAGTAAAAAAGTCCAAAATATATATAAGCATGAAAAAAAATTGACTGATATATTAATTGCAAAACTTCAACGGATAAACGGAATAAAGGTTTACTGCGGTAATGTTAGTAACAGAGTGGGCGTTGTTTCATTTAATTATAAGGATGTGGATTCCCGCACCATAGGAGATCTTTTAATAGCCCATGGCATCGCAGTAAGAACCGGCCTGCATTGTGCACCTCTCGCCCATAATACCATTGGAACTCTAAAGCAGGGCACCGTCAGATTCAGCATTGGTTATTTTAATACTAAATACCACATTGAATATGCACTCCATACCTTGAAGCATATAATAACAAAGCATTTGTAGAAGATGGAAACAGCCCTTGGGTTTATAACGACCTGATTTAATATTTATAGCTCTAATACTGGTTTGATATCTATATTGTAAAAATTAATTTTTAAGGAGGTATATTTATGGCTAGTTATACGGTATGGCTTGACCCCGGCCACGGCGGCAGCAGTCAAAACTATGGGGTATGTTCCGCCAATGGAAAAAGGTACAGAGAGGCCGATGCAGTACTGGATATAGCCCTTAAGATTAGGAATAACCTTAGCAACTATCAGGATATAGAAGTAAAGCTTACCCGGGATAGGGATGTCACCGTATCCCTACAGGAAAGGGCCAATATGATAAACAGTTATAATAAGAATCGAGACAGGACAATAGTTATATCCATCCATACTAATGCAGCATCCGATTCCAGCGCCCGGGGTTGCGGGACATATCACTCCATACATTCTCCTAAGGGGAAACTGGGGCACAAACTGGCAACCCTTATTCAGGAAGAAATAACCACTGGGTTAAATGTACCGGATAGAGGTATAAAAACTCGCAAGAGTACCCAGGGGAATTATGATTATTATTTTGTAATCAGGGAATTTAAGCCCACCAGTGTACTGGCAGAATTGGGCTTTCACACCAACCCCCAGGAGTGTCAGATGTTAATAAGCCCCAGTACCCGGGACCTTTACGCAAAACATCTGAGCAATGCGATACTTAGATATTTCGATATCCCGATGAGCCAACCTGTTCCTCCTAAAGGGGATGTTTGGAAAATAATTGTGGATGGGACCGAAATAATCGCTCTTACCGGCCTTGATAAGGCAAGGATTTACGCCCTCACGAATTTCTATCCGGCGAATATTATACTGCAAAACACTACAACTAACAAAACTATTAGTTTAAAGGATGAAATGAATTATGAAGAAGAAGTAATACGCATCCTTGTAAACGATCAGCAAAAAATTGCACTAACAGGTCTGCTGAAAGCCAAGAATTATGCAATGTCCAATTTTTCAGGTAAAATAGTGTTACAACACGTAGCTACGGGCACCGTTTTAATGGAATTTGAGCATCATATATCTCCCCCTGATACACCGGAGGATGAAGAGGAGTCAGATGAAGAAGCAGAAATCGATCCTATTGAATACTTGGTAAAACTGATCATTAAACTTATATATTTGATCATAGATCTCTTTAAGAAGACCGACAACAAAAAGGCCGACAACGGTAGCTAAACCAATGTATTTTTATAATATAGGCCGATGCACTCTGTATATAGGGTACTTTAGCTTCATGTTATAAACACTGTTGCGGAATGAATAGAAAAAGGGGGATGCACCCCACTGTATTGCATCCCCTTCCCTATTCACCACTTTTAGCCATGTATTTTGCTATCTCCATAAACTTGCTTAACTTCTCCCTCTGGCTTTCATCATTTAGTAAATTTCTAACGCTATCCAGCATATTATCATTATTGCCATTCTTCTCATTGTTGGCATATTTCTGAATATTTTCACCGCCATCTTTATTCTCGACATCCCCTTTACCATCATCAATCTCATTGTTATTCTGGCTGGTATCATCCTCACGATCAGAACCTTCAGCATCGCCGTTGAGGTTATTATCATCATTATATTGCGCTATATTGTCATCAATGGCGTTATCCTCCGGTTCCTGGGCCGAGATATCGGCCATATTGTCATGGTCTCGGTCCGGCTCTGCTTTCTCCCTTATGGTTGGTAGAGCCTTTATTGTATCTGTTGTTTTGTGGGGCTGCCCATTCGTTGAACCTTCTTCCTTTTCAACGCGATTCTTGAATTCCTGTTCATTCATCATTTCAATTAAAGCTAACATCTTAATCATTTTATCAATGTTCTTTTTCAGCTTTTCATTTAATATGGGCTTAAAAACCTTTATCAATTCCCTGCCCTTTTCAGCTAGGGAAATATTGTCATCTTCCATGGTATTTATCTTTTTGGTGTAGTTTCTGAAACTATCTATTACTTCTATTAATTTTAGGGTTTCTTCCGCCATGGTTTTCGCCCTGGGCGGCAAATAAGACTGCAGCGTTCTTAAAATTCCTACACTCTGCTCCCTTGTATAAGCAAAACCGCTTAATGCGTCCGTGCTCTCCCTACTTCGGTATTCCTTAATGGTCCTTAGATTATCATCCAATTCGAAAATTTTAATTAATAAGTCTATTATATATTGTTCCCTTGTATTAAGGTGTACCCTTAATGAAGCGAGCAAATTCTTAAGCTCACTTTTTTCTTTAACAAGTATCAGCTGTCCGGTATTTTGCCTGGATTCCACCTTGGTATTTTTGTGATTTTGCATCGTCTCTTTTATATTTTTGGTCTGTTCATTCAACGGACATGGATCTTGTTTCGTATCCTTTAACATATGTGCCTGTCTTCCATTATTTAATAGCATTGATACAATAAATACAATGGCTGCGGTAAACAACAGGTTATATTGGGTCTGAGGAAAACTCCGGCTGCTGTTGTAATATGTATCAGTCTCCTCATTAAATAAATCATTATTCATTATATTGGTTGCCAGAATAGCGGTAATTTGTTTGTCATTTTCTGAGTCTGAAAAACGCTCCTCCATAAAAACCCTCCTAAATTCCTTTATACTTGAACGTCCACAACAGCATCATGCTGTATATACTTTATTTGAGGTAAATCGGCTATGGTTTCCAAACTGCTACAGGGTATATCTACTGTGACAGCATGAATCAAAGGCAAATCATATTTGATATGCCCTGATAATTTACTTATGGTTTTTTTGAATTCGTTGTCTATTTTTCCATTTGTATACATAATTACAGTGATTCTAAAATCCTTGGATTTCTTTACTTTATCCAACAAATACTTATCCACCTTAAAATGCTTCATTACCTATACAAGCCTCCGTATAGTATTTTAAAATTCGTATGCAAAATAATTGCCAATACTTGATTGATTGCAACTATTGCCTATTGTTATATTACGCAGTTCAAGTAATAATTGTTACACGTATTAATAAATAGTCCATATGATAAAATATAACTGAGTCATGACCTTTTACTTATTGAAGAAACAAAAATTGACCTTGGAGAAAAAAACTGTATGTTATATAATAAAGTGAAAGAAAAATACGGAAAAGGGTGATATATCATGCTAGAGAACAAGTGGAAAAGGCTGCAAAACGGAAGTGATATAAGGGGTATAGCAGTTTCCGGCGTAAAAGGAGAGTCTGTCAACTTAACCGATGATGTGGTAAATACCATAGCCTGCGCCTTCGCCCTTTGGTTATCAAAAAAGAAACAAAAACCAATAGGTAACCTGACAATTTCAGTAGGACATGATTCCCGTTTGTCTGCCCCCCAACTTAAAAATGCCGTCATAAAGGGTTTAACCCATGTTGGTACCCGTGTATTCGACTGTGGCATGGCTTCTACCCCGGCAATGTTTATGACAACCGTTACACCGGGTTATAACTATGACGGTGCAATAATGATTACCGCCAGCCATCTGCCATATAACCGTAATGGTTTAAAGTTTTTCACCAATGAAGGCGGACTGGAAAAGCAGGATATCACCGATATTCTGTCCCTAGCCCAGGCTGCCGACTTTCCTGCCTCTGAAAGTCAGGGCAATATCACATCTGTGGATTTTATATCAGTATATGCTGATATGCTGGTCAAAAAAATTAGAGAAGCAGTGGATCATCCCCAGGATAAACAAAAACCGTTGAAGGATTTTAAAATAATTGTTGATGCCGGCAATGGAGCGGGAGGTTTTTTCGTAGATAAGGTGTTGGTGCCTTTGGGCGCCGATGTTACCGGTAGTCAATTTCTAGAACCTGACGGCAATT
>JBMNSO010000106.1:0-5796 GCA_050945235.1 Mahellales bacterium | reverse complement strand
TTCATGATATAGACCTCATGAACTGGATGATGCCATCAAAGGCCAAGTCTGTATACGCTATGGCTTCTAATCGTAGGAATCTTCCCAATCCTGATGTGGGCTGGGTTTCTATTAAATACGGCGATGGTGCCTTTGGCGTTTCCGAAAGCATTTGGAATCTGCCGCCCACTACGCCCTATGATATCGATGCAAGAATGGAGATTGTAGGTACTAAGGGCGTAATATACATTAACGAAGCAGCCCAACCGCTGGTTATCGATGATAAGAACGGCCGTAAGATTCCAGATACTGTGTACTGGCCGGTTGTCCATGGCAAGAGGGCAGGGGCTTTACATACTGAGCTATCTTATTTTGTTGAATGTATTCTTAAGGGCCAAAAACCATCGATTATTACATTGGAGGAGTCCAGGGAAGTAATCAGGGTTGTGGCGGCTGCCGAGGAGTCGGTTAGGACAGGGCAGATCGTAAACCTATAGTATATAAATATAAATTTTATCGTTAGGAAGGAATTTGATTTTTTTTGGCGAATATATAATAGAAGTTCAATAATTTCTTGCAGAAATAAATATAAAAACACAGGTTTAAATTCTGCTATTATCTAAAGTAATTACAATAATCTAATAATATCCAAGGGAAACTACATCAACATTTATTTCACTTACTTATCACAGCGCTTGAGTATTAAAAGGCAATTTATCATTTATCGATATGATTTAGTCGTTAACATTTATTATTGAAGGGTGGAATCCCGGCATGGACCTGGATGTATCCAATATAAACAAGATAGTTGAAAGCTACAGGCAACAGATTATAGATCTGGTATGTCATTTGGTTAATACCCCTACGGAGAATAATCCTCCCAATGGCTTTGAACTTGAGGGGCAAAATATACTCAAGGGGATATTTCGTCAACTGGGTTTGGAAATAGATGAGTTTGCTCCGGATGAAATAGAGTGTTACAAAACCCACCCGGCGTTTCTAAAAGGTAGGTGCTATCTGGACAGGAAAAACGTAGTTGCCCTATGGAAGGGTATTGGGCAGGGCAGATCTATTCTCCTATCCGGCCATATGGATGTGGCCCCTAAGGAGCCCCTACCCTGGAAGGTATGTCAACCTTACCACAGCATTGTAAAGGATGGCAGGATATACGGCCGTGGGTCCTGTGACATGAAGGGCGGACTTGTAAGCGCTGTAATGGCGGTTAAGATTCTGAAGGATATAGGATGGCAGCCAAAGGGTGATGTAATCATAGAAAGTGTTGTAGATGAAGAATATGCAGGCGGCAACGGTACCATTGCTTCAAGGTTAAGGGGTCATAATGCTGATTTCGCCATTAATATGGAACCCACAGGCCTTAGGATTTCACCGGCATGTGTAGGAGGGTTGGTATATAAAATTTCTATTTTAGGTGAAGCCGGAATGCCCTATACGGGTGATGAAATATATAATCCAGCATATGGTATCGCTGACATGATCAATATTATAAAAGAATATGCACAGGTTCGGCTAAGGGGAGTTGATATACCCCATTTCTGGGAAAATGCAGTGCAGCAGCCTCAGGTCATCATTACCAAAGTAAAGGCCGGCGAAGTAGGGCCCCATGGCCAGCTCAGCATACCAATGGATTCGTGGATAGAAGTTGTTATCCAAACCTATCCCGGCCAATTGGAACAGGACGTTACAAAGGAGTTCAGAAATTTTATAAGGCAGAGGTTCCCAAAGTCAATTGAAGTATTAGTTGAAAGACAATACCACTATATTGAACCGGTGGGATGCGATATATTAACCGACGGGGTTAAGGCGCTTAAAGTCAGTACCGACAAATTTTTAGGTGGCAAGGCGCAAATCAGTGCAGCACCCTTTTCCTGTGACTTATTTGCTTTTAAGAAATATGGCAATACCGATGCTGTTTTATTTGGACCTATTGGGGGAAATCTTCACGGGCCCGACGAATGGGTGGATATTGAAAGTTTATTAACGGTAACTAAAGTTTTAGTAGATACCATAGTTAATTGGTGCAATTAATCACTCAATTAATATTAAATTAATAACGCTTATTTGTATGTGATTCAAGTTAATACTTGAAAAACATAAAAATCAAAATTTAAGGAGGTCTTAAACTATGAAGAAAACTAGAATAATTCTAGCAATTCTTTTGACAGCAGTGTTAATGTTGACTTTTGTAGCATGCAATAATCAGGGAGAACCCGAAAAAGAAGCTCCTCCCAAGGAGACTGAAACGTCCGGCGGGGAAACTGAGCAGCCGGCAGAACCGACGGAAACGGAAGACGACAAAAAATTCACCTTTGGTTATATAGCATGGGACCTAAAGGACGAATGGAACACGTATGGTATGGAGGCCTTTTGCTGGGCGGCAGAACAGAAGGGCGTGGAAGTTATTACCGTTGACGGCAATAATGACCCTGCAACACAGGTGTCATTGGCAGAGGACGTTATTAATAAGGGCGTAGATGGAATTTCACTATTCCCATGTACACCGGAAGTAGGTGCCACAATTGTTAGAATGTGCAACGAAGCCAATATACCTATATCAATAGAAAATATTTTCTTACCTGAAGATACAGAAGGAGAAGTGGTAGGCCAGGTTGCTTGTTTATACGCTGATATAGGTTATGCAGCTATTAAGTATGCTGCAGAAAAATATCCCGGCTGCAAGCTGCTGTATTGCGCTGGCTCCAAAGGTATGGGCGTTTATGAAGAGTATCAAAAGGGTGTTGACAAGGCCATTGAGGATTTCGGCGACAAGGTTACCATTGTTGGCATAGTACACGGAGATTGGGAAACAGAAAAATCAATGCAGGTTACCCAGGACTTCATAACTTCCGGCCAAAGCGATTTCCAAGTAGTATTTGCCAATAATGACTTGCAGGCACGGGGTGTCTACAATGCCCTTAAAGAAGCAGGTATGGAAAATGATGTAAAGATAATTTCTACAGGCGGAGCACCGGTGGCTTTCGAAATGATAAAAGAAGGAACCCAGCACGCCAACATGACTGCTCCTGTTAATATTCAAGGATTGGTTACCTTCAGGAATTTATGGCAGTATGTAAACGGTGTAGAAATAGAAGAAAAGAAGCTGCCCTTGCCCGTTATTCCAGTCGATATAGACAACATAGATACCGAAGCTATACACTGGCAAGATCACGAAGCTGCACTAAAATTTATCGGTGGCATAGAACCATAAGGTTATCCAATGTATAAGGCTTTATTATACGGTTTCACTGCTTAAGCAGTGAAACCGTATGATAATGATTATTCTAGAATGGGCTGGTGAAAGACGTATGGATTATGAAGGCAAAAAACCTATAATTGAGATGAAGAACATTGTCAAGACCTTTCCCGGTGTATTGGCATTAAATAATATGACTATAGATCTTTATGAAGGGGAAATACACTGTATAGTGGGAGAAAACGGTGCCGGCAAATCGACCCTTATGAAGATACTGGCAGGTGCCTATACCCCCGACAGCGGGGAAATATATATCGATAACAAGGTATATAAAGGTATGACTGCCGCTTTGTCTCGGGACCTTGGCATCAATATTATTTATCAGGAAAATCTATTGGTACCCGCTATGAATGTTGTAGAGAATATATTTGTTGGCCAGGAGATTTCAAAGGGTGGATTTGTGGATAAAGCCCAAATGTTTAAGAGGGCAAGGGAACTATGCGAGTCATTGGGTATAGAGCTCAATCTTAACCAAACCATAGAAAATCTAAGTGTGTCGGAACAGCAATTTGTTAAAATTCTTAAGGCTCTAAGTACTAATCCGAGGATACTGATTATGGATGAGCCTACATCAATGTTTAATGCGGAAGATGCCAACCGTGTTCTTAATCTTGTAAAAAGGGTAGCTAGCAATGGGGTAAGTATACTCTATATATCTCACTATTTGAAGGAAATAGTGCAAATTGCCGACCGGATTACCGTTATACGCGACGGTATGCCCATCAATACATATTACAATCCTGACAAAAATATAGACCTGGATATAATTGTACGGGACATGGTGGGCAGATCGGTAGATATGTTTTATGAAAAGGAAAGCCATAATATAGGTGATGTCATTTTTCAGGTAGACAAACTAAAACTTGATAAGGACTCACCTGAAGTGAGCTTTGATGTACGAGAGGGGGAGATTCTTGGCATTGCAGGCATGGTAGGTTCGGGCAGAACGGAAATCGCCAATGCTATTGTGGGTGCATATAAGAAACACAGTGGTACTATTAAATATAGGGGTAAAGAACTGACGATTAACAAACCCAGTGACAGTATTGGATATGGTATAGCCTATATTACAGAAGACAGGCAAAGGCTTGGGCTTATGCTGGAAGCCAATATTATAGAAAACCTTACAATAGTTGGGTTCCATTCCAAGATAAAGGGATTCTTTGTGAATGTGAGAAAACACTTTGTATTGGTTGCTGACATTATTAATAATTTAAAGATAAAAATGGCTTCACCCTTCCAAGCGGTCAAAAACCTCAGTGGTGGTAATCAACAAAAGGTAGTCCTTGGAAAGTGGTTATTTTCCGATAGTAGCCTGTTCATATTTGATGAACCGACGAGGGGAATTGACGTAAACGCAAAGGCAGAATTTTATAAGATAATGTCCAATTTGACAAAACAGGGCAAGTCAATAATACTCATTTCATCTGACATGCCGGAGCTTATCTCTATGTCTGACAGGATTGCGGTACTTAGAAAAGGAAGGATCGTAAAAATACTGGAAAAAGATGAGATATCAGAAAACTCAATAATTAGATATGCGTTGGAGGTAAAAGAAGATGTTTCAGACCAAAAAGTTGGATAGTACGACAAAAACGAAAAATTCATACGTAAATGGATATGGGTCCTTTGACCTAAAAACGACCATCAGGGATCAACGGGTCTTGTTGCTTTTAATTATTATTGTAATAGCTATCGTTGTTGGTAGTCTAAACCCCAGATTTTTGGGCATTCAAAATATAGTGGCAATATTCCAACAAATATCTGTCCAAGGTGTGCTTACAATGGCCATGGCCATTCTCTTACTGTCGGGAGGCATAGATCTTTCCATTGGAAATATAATGATACTAGCGGGTATTGTCATGTCAAAGATGTTAATATCAGGTATAGAAGTAGGGCCCACCGTATTAACGGGAATAGCAGTTGCAGTGGCTTGTGGATTGTTGAACGGGGTAATCATCGCAAAGAGTAGGTGTATGCCTTTAATTATTTCCTTGGGGATGAGCGGGATATATTTTGGTGCTGCTTTACTTCTTTCTGAAGGTAAGTTCATGTCATTTAGTCAGGCCTTTGAGGGATTGCGAATTTTGCGCCTGTTTGAAGTTATCCCCGTCACACTTTTTATATTCTTATTTATGGTAATTATTGCATCGATAATGGTTAACCGTACAAAATTCGGCAGAAGAATCGTGGCTATTGGTGGCAATGAAGAAAATGCGTTTTTATCAGGTATAAAAGTAGATTCATATAAAATTGCATGTTACACCATAAGTGGTTTATATTGCGGGATTGGGTCAATACTGTATGCGTCCCGTCTGGATTCCATTACAGCTGCAGGTGGCAGCGGATATGAACTTACCGCCCTTACAGGAGCGATAATCGGTGGTATAACCTTTGACGGTGGAAAGGGTACTATCTTAGGAGCCTTCTTCGGGGTTATTTTCATGGGTATAATAACAAATGCCATGACGGTATTGAATATTAATACCTATATTCAAGAGATCGTTTCCGGTGCTATTATTGTAGCGGCAATTATTATCAGTAAT
>JBMNSO010000105.1:0-5817 GCA_050945235.1 Mahellales bacterium | reverse complement strand
CTTGCTATTTTGTCCCATGAACTTTCAATAAAGGACTGACCCCCAAACCCCGGGTTTACCGTCATCAAAAGCACCATATCCAGGCAGGATATTACCTCCTCCAAGACGTTTATAGGGGTGGCAGGGTTTAAGGCGACGCATGCCTTAACACCCTTTTCCTTTACCTGCCATATGGCCCTGTTGAGATGATTTGTAGCTTCGGCGTGGATGGTGATAATATCCGCCCCGGCTTTTATGAAATCGTCTATGTACTTTTCCGGCTCAGAGATCATCAGATGTACATCAAAGGTCGTGCCTACATGAGGGCGTATGGCACTCACCAGCCCCGGCCCAAAGGTTATATTGGGCACAAAATGTCCGTCCATAATATCTATATGTATCATATCAGCCCCCGCCGCCTCAAGGCCCTTTACTTCCCTTTCGAAATTGGAAAAATCGGCTGATAATATAGATGGTGCAATTTTAATCATACCTGCTCTCCTCCGTCTCCTTAATGTCGTGCAATAATGCCAAATATCTTTCATACCTCTGTCGGCTTATCAAACCCCTCTCCATTGCATCCCTAACCCCGCATCCCGGCTCCGTGGTATGAAGGCAGGAAGAAAACCTGCACTTCCCCTCAAAGGGCATAAATTCCCTGTACAGTTCCGGCAGCTGCCGGCTGGAAATATCACTTAAATCCAGGGAGGTAAACCCTGGTGTATCGGCTACCATCCCGCCCTTGGGCAATTGAAATAGTTCGGTATGGCGGGTGGTATGCCTGCCCCTGCCTATCTTCCTGCTGGTCCCGCCCACCTTGAGCTTAAGGTCGGGCATCAAATGGTTGAGGATACTTGACTTTCCCACGCCGGAAGGCCCGGACAGCACCGTTATACTGTCCTTCAGGCTGTCCTCCAGCAGGTCTGTGCCCCAGCCGGTCTTTATGCTTGTATATACCACCCTGTACCCTGCTCTTTCATAGTCCATGGTATACTCCAGGTAATTCCTATCAGGGTCAAGGTCGATTTTATTAAAGCATATGACAAGTTCCAACCCGGCGGCAGCTACCTTGACCATTAGCCTGTCCAAAAACATCAGGTTAGGTTTGGGATCCTTAACCGATATTACGATTAATGCAGTATCAACATTGGCTACGCAGGGTCGTATCAAAAAGGTCTTACGGGGTAGTATCCTTTCTATGAAACCCTCGGACGTCAAGGTATCCAGCGTAAATTCCACCCTATCACCCACACAGGGGGTTATCCCTTCCTTTTTAAACAGTCCTCTGGCCCTACTTTGATAGACAGTATCCCCTTCCTTTATATAGTAAAAACCGCCTATGCCCTTTATGATGATACCTTGGTGCATCAATCAGCCTCCTCAACTACTTCGTCGGTTTTGCTCTTCTTGGTAAAATCCACTATCACCGGTTTGTGGTATACTTCCCCGTTTATCAGTATATCGAACTGGGCAACGCCCGTTCCCTCTATCTCTATAGTGATACTCTCTTCACCCATCTGGTGGGTTCCCGAATACACCTGTGTTGTTTCTTCGTTCTCCAGCTTGGTCACCACTACTTCCATAACTTCTATATCCTGGGGCAGGGGTATTACCAGCTTCTTTGGAGAGTAGACTATGGGCTTACCGTTGCTGACCACGAAATCTATTTTGGTGCCCGGCGGCACCTTCTCATTGGCCTTGGGTGTATGGGATATAACAACACCCTTGGGCAAGGTATTGCTGTTTTCGTACCGCACCTTACCCATGGCCAGGTTATAGCTCGGCAGGTTTGCTTCAACGGTCTCAATGGGCATTTCGGTGAAATCTACAACGGTTACATCGACTATTTCCGGCCCCAAGCTGACCACAATATCCACATCGGTACCCACTATTACTTCCACCGCCTTTTTGGGGTTCTGGGATATTATTATCCCCTCAGGATATTCATCATCGTTTCGCTGGTCTATTTTGCCCAGGACAAGTCCTACATCTTCCAACATTATTCTGGCTTCTTCCGGGCTCCTGCTAGTTATATCGGGAACTGTAACCATCTCGGGTCCAAGGCTGACCACTACGTCCACCGTAGTGCCTGCCTTAACAACTTCACCCTCCTTGGGCAACTGGCTGATGATATGGCCCTCGGCCACCGAGTCGCTGTGTACCCTATCCTCTATCCTCAGTTTAAGCTTCGAGCTCCCCAGTATCCCTTCTGCTTCCTCCGGGGTCCTGCCCACTATTCTGGGCACCTCGGTGTTTTGTACCTCCACATAGCTGTCAAATATACTCTTGGCAATATATGCAGAAACTAAAATAATACCAATTATAACCGCTAGGATTATGAGTACCCTCACCCAGCCCCTTTTCCTCCTTTGGGGTTTTTGGGGCCCGTTTCCGTTGTGATCGGGCTTGTTATACCTGTTTATTGATGGTATCACCTGGGTATGCTGCAAATAGTCCATATCCATTTTGACAAAGTTACCATTGGGTTCTATCAGCGACCGCTGCAAGTCCTCCAGCATCTCCCGGGCACTGGTATATCTAAGGTCCTGGTCCTTTTGGATGGCCTTGAGTATAATATCCTGTAGGCTGCCCGGTATTTGCGGATTGATTAGCTTGGGAGGCTTGACCTCTTCCTGTATATGCTTTAAGGCTACGGATATGGGGCTGTCGCCCTCAAAGGGTACCGTCCCTGTAAGCATTTCATATAAAACTATACCCAGGGAATACAGGTCGGACTTGGCATCGGTATAACCCCCCCGGGCCTGTTCAGGGGAAAAGTAATGCACAGACCCGATAATACTTGTACCGGCTATACTGACGGTAGAGGAGGTGATAGCCCTGGCTATACCGAAATCCGTTACCTTAACTTGTCCATCATCGGTCACCAAAATATTCTGTGGTTTTATATCCCTATGGACCACGTTATTGTTATGGGCGTGTTCCAACGCCCTGCATATCTGTATGGCGATATTGGTAGCCCTTGCCGTACTTAGGCTCCCGTTCTCCCGGATTAAGTCCTTAAGGGTCTGTCCCCTTATATATTCCATTACTATATAATATGTCTCGTCCTCTTGGCCCACGTCATAAACATTTACAATGTTTTGATGGGACAAACTGGCTGCCGCCTGGGACTCCCTCTTGAACCTGTACACAAATTCCTCATCGCTTACAAATTCCGGTCTTAACACCTTAACCGCTACATATCGTCTTAAGAGGTGGCATTTGGCCTTGTATACTATGGCCATACCCCCACCGCCTATTTTCTCCAGTAGTTCGTATCTGCCGCCCAGTAACTTCCCGATCAAACTTTTCACCTCTTCTCACTACCTAGTTTATCTGTTTGGCTGCGATTACTGTCACGTTATCATGACCACCCCTGGCATTGACCCTCTCAATAAGGGTGTCAACCAGCCGTTGCATGTTAGTGTGGTCAACTGCCAGTTCCAACAGTTCTTCAGCGGATATATGGTTGACTAGGCCATCGGTGCAGAGTATAAGGATATCTCCATGGTTTAATTGCTGTACTATTATATCCACCTGTATCTGTTCGTCTATACCCAAAGCCCGGGTAATGACATGCTTCTGGGGATGATTAATGGCTTCTTCCTTGGTAATGCTCCCGTTTTTTACCAGCTCTTCCACCAATGAATGGTCACTGGTAAGCTGTTTTATCTCCCCATCCCTTATCAAATATGCCCTGCAATCGCCCATATGGCCTATGTACGCAACATCCTCCAATACCACCGCCATGGTAATGGTGGTACCCATGCCGCTGTATTGCTCATGTTCTTGGGATTTTTCCAGTATGCTCCTGTTGGCTGAGGATATGGCATTTACTATCTCGTCTTGGATATTATCCGCATCAAGGGTACTATGGTTTATCCGCTCCACCACGGTCTTCACGGCGATAGAGCTTGCCACTTCTCCGGCGTTATGCCCACCCATGCCATCGGCAATAACAAGGAGTACCCGCTGTGAATCATCCTTATCAGGTGTATAAAAGCAGTCCTCATTATGTTTTCTTACCATGCCTTTATGGCTGCCCGCTCCCAGTTCCATAAACTCACCTCAAATGTTTAATCAATAAATACCCTATCCCTTGACAAACCTTCCCCTTAATTGACCACATGCGGCATTTATATCGGCCCCCATCTCCCTTCTGACGGTAACGGGTATCCGCTTTTGCTCCAGAATGTCCCTGAACTGCTTCACCCGATCCCGGGACGGGGTCTCATACTTCCTGCCTTCAACCGGGTTCAACGGTATCAGGTTAACCATACTGTTTGTGCCGGCCAAAGTTTCTGCCAGCTTTAAGGAATGCCGGGGCTGGTCATTAAACCCCTTTATAAGTATATACTCGTAAGTAATCCTTCTTCCGGTCTTTTCGAAATAAAAATTACATGCCCTTATTATATCATCTATGCTGTATTTGTGTGCAATGGGCATTATACGCCTTCTTAAACTGTCCTCCGGGGCGTGAAGGGAGATTGACAAATTAATGGGCATATCCTCCTGGGCTAAACTGTATATTTTTTCCACCAGGCCGCAGGTGGACAGGGTTATATTTCTATAACCGATATTCAAGCCCGCCTTCCGATTAACTATCCTCAAAAACTTAAGGAGGTTGTCGTAATTGTCGAGGGGTTCTCCCGTCCCCATTATTACTATATTTGATACCCTTTGGCCATATTCCTCAACATTATACTTATTTATCGCGATCACCTGGTCATAGATCTCACCGCTTGTCAAGTTCCTGTTGAGGCCATGGCATCCCGAGGCACAAAAACCACAGTTCATCCTACACCCGGCCTGTGTGGAGATGCACACGCTGCTGCCGTGCCGGTATTTCATTCTAACACTTTCTATTATATTACCATCCATTAATAAAAACAAATACTTTATGGTGCTGTTATCCTCCGATGTTAATATCTTTAACGGTTCTATCCTGTTTATATAAAAGGCTTCCTCCAGCTTATATCTTAAGTCGACAGACAGGTTGGTCATCTGGGAAAACTGTTTGACGCCCCTGCTCAGCCATTCGAATATCTGATTAGCCCTGTAACCCTTCTCCCCCATTAGTTTTATCCTGTCTGACAGTTCATCGATATCCAGGCTCAGGATATCACATTTTTTCTGGTTATCCATTATCGTTAACCCTTTCTAATAAGTTTTGCCATAAAAAAACCGTCGGTTCCGTCTATATGGGGGAACAGCTGTACCATTTCCCCCAGCTCAAAGTCGTTGTTATCCTTCAAGAAATCCAATACTATATCCTCATTCTCCTGTTTATTTATTGTACAGGTACTGTATACCAAAACACCCCCGGGTTTTAAATACCGGCCGGCGGTGTTTATTATTTTCCTTTGCAGCCCGGTTAAGGCGGTTATGTCATCCAAGGTCCTGTTGAGCTTGATCTCGGGTTTCCTTCGTATAATACCAAGGCCGCTGCAGGGCACATCGGCCAGTACACGGTCGGCAACGGCTGATAAGGTATCGTCAAAGACCTCCGCCCTGTGCTGTCTTACCTTTACATTGTTTACCCCCATCCTCCTACAGTTGGCTTCTACCAGGGCCAGGCGATGGGGGTGTATGTCCCAGGCAAGGATGCGGCCCTTATTCTCCATAAGCTCAGCCATGTGACAGGTCTTCCCCCCCGGGGCACTGCATAGATCGATTACCAATTGTCCGGGGTTGGGGCTCAAGAGCTTGGATATGGCTATCCCACCGGGGTCCTGGGCCATAAACCACCCATGTTTATAGGCCTGGGTATCATGGATATTGCCATTACTTTCCTTTACTGTTATTATATTATCCCACTTCTCTGAATTTGCACAGTTT
>JBMNSO010000104.1:0-5882 GCA_050945235.1 Mahellales bacterium | reverse complement strand
GTGTTGTCAATGAATCTATATTAAGAGAAGTAGAACACAAGCTGGAGGGTTCCTTTCCTTTCATAAAGAGAGCAGCACTAAAAATAACCTATAATATCAAAGGGAAACCAGACGAATTTATGAATGCATACCTAGAAAATATAAAGGAAAACCTATGCCGAGTTCATCCATCTCTAGCTGCGTGGCTGAAAAAAATTGCCTGGAAGGATAATTGTATCCTTCTTGAAATCACCGACGAATATGGACAAAGCCTTATAATGGAGAGCGGTATATGCGAGCATGTAAAAAAATGGGCCAAGAACAATTAAATGTAGAGGCTAAAGTAAGCATTTTCCTTAACAAGGAATACGGAGACACTATGAGAAGGAATATGTATCAACAAAGGTTAAAGGAAGATATTCAGATGGTTGAAAATGCGGCCAACGGTTGTAAGAAGACAAATGTAAAAGGCGGCAAGGAAGCATACAACGGGCAGGACGAGTCCGGTATCCATACCGTTATATTCGGCAAGGAGATCAATTATGATGAAATCCCTATTGGAGAAATTAGGGAAGAATGTCGGGAGGTAGTAGTAAAAGGAAATATTATTAATAAAGAGACAAAATCCCTTAATGGTAATAAGGAATTAATTGTTTTTGATATTACCGATTATACCAATTCTATTGCGGTCAAATTATTTCTTGATAAAGCAAAGAATAAAGATTTTAAAGAACCACAAAAGGGTCAGTGGATAAAGGTAAGGGGTGAGTGCCAGTACGATAGGTATCAAAAGGAACTTGTGATTATGGCCAGGGATATTAATTGCTATAGGGTTAAGGAAAGAATGGACACTTGTTCATGCAAACGGGTGGAACTTCATGTCCATACAAGTTTAAGTGCGATGGATGGTATCACACCGCCTTCTAAGCTGGTGGAAAAAGCCGCTGGATGGGGGCACAAGGCTATTGCCTTTACCGACCATGGTGTGGTACAGGCCTATCCCGAGATATTTAGTGCTGGAAAAAGGCATAATATAAAAGTCATATATGGTGTAGAGGGTTATATAGTAGATGACTATGTTCCCATTGTCACCAATTATAATAATGAAGGTAAGAACCACTGCTTTGTAGCTTTTGATCTTGAGACCACCGGTTTATCGGCAAATAACGATAAAATAATAGAAATCGGTGCGGTTAAGATAGAAAATGGTGAAATAGTGGATACCTTTCATTCCATGGTGGACCCCGGTATTACGATACCTGATAAGATTACAAAGCTAACCGGAATTGATCAGAACATGGTGGCAGGCAGCCCTAGTATTGATGTTGTATTGAAGCGGTTTAAGGACTTTGCTGGGGATAGCGTATTGGTGGCCCACAATGCGCAGTTTGATATTTCTTTTATCAAAAAAAACGGCGGCGAGTGTGGTATAGAGTTTAACAATACTGTTTTAGATACCCTGGCTCTGGCCAGGGAACTGTACACCAACCTTAAGAGGTATCGGCTTAAAGATGTTGCAAAGTATTTAGGCATTAATATTGATAATGCTCATAGGGCGGTGGATGACGCACAGGTATGCGGACTGATACTAATAAAGGCCATGGGTGACGATAAGCTGTGTAATATAAAGGATTTAAACGAACTCAATGGAAACTTTAAAAAGCTATCCAATATAAATGCTGCCGATACATACCATGCTACAATATTGGTGAAGAATAGCAAGGGTTTGTCCAATCTATATCAACTAATATCCCTCTCCCATTTGGAATACTTCTACCGAAGACCGAGAATTCCAAAAACCGTTTTAAATAAGTACAGGGAGGGTCTTATTATTGGTTCGGGCTGTGAGGCCGGGGAGCTATATCAGGCCATACTAAAGGGATACGATCAACAAAGGATTATTGATATTGCAAATTATTATGACTTTTTGGAACTGCAGCCCCTGGCCAATAATGAATTTTTAGTGCGATCAGGTGCGGTGGCTGATAACCAACAGTTAATAGAAATAAACAATAGGATAGTAGATCTGGGAAAGCGGTTAAATAAATTGGTGGTTGCAACCGGTGATGTACATTTTTTAAATCCAGAGGATGAATACTACCGCAGGATTCTAATGAAGGGCCAAGGGTTTGACGATGCAGACAAGCAAGCTCCCTTGTTTCTTAAAACCACTAAGGAGATGCTGGAGGATTTTTGGTATTTAAGCAAAGAAAAGGCGGAGGAAATTGTAATTCATAATACAAATACGATTGCCGATATGATAGAAGATATTATACCCATACCCAGTGGATTCTACCCACCGCACATAGAGGGTGCGGAGCAACAGGTTAAGGATATGACTGAATGCAATGCAAAACAACTGTATGGTGAAGTCCTGCCGGAGATAGTGAATAAAAGGATTAATAAAGAACTTTCATCAATTATCGATAACGGGTATGCAGTTTTGTACCTTATTGCCCATAAACTTGTAAAAAAGTCCCTGGAAGATGGATACCTAGTAGGATCTAGGGGATCGGTAGGGTCTTCATTGGTGGCCACCCTCTGCGGTATTACCGAGGTAAATCCGTTGCCGCCCCATTACAGATGTCCTGATTGCAAATATTGTGATTTTGATATAGATATGAATAAATACGACTGCGGGATAGATTTACCCGATAGGCTGTGCCCAAAATGCGGTACCCAGCTAATAAAGGATGGGTTCAATATTCCCTTTGAAGTATTTTTAGGTTTCAAAGGTGATAAGGTTCCGGATATTGACCTAAATTTCTCAGGGGAATACCAATCCACAGCCCATAAAAATACCGAGGAATTATTAGGCAAGGGTCATGTTTTTAGAGCGGGTACCATTGCTACAATAGCCGAAAAGACTGCCTATGGATTTGTAAAAGCGTATTTGGATGAAAAGGGCATAGTTGCCAGCAATGCTGAGATAAGAAGATTGATAAACGGGTGTACCGGCATAAAAAGGACAACGGGACAGCACCCGGGAGGTATAATAGTAGTCCCAAAGAATAAACAAATATTTGAGTTTACACCCATACAATATCCAGCAGACGACAGGAGTGCAGATGTTATAACAACCCATTTTGACTATCATTCATTGGACAGTCAATTGGTAAAATTGGACATTTTGGGCCATGATGATCCTACGGTGATAAAGATGCTTGAAGATATGACCGGCATAAGAGCAAAGGACATACCCCTGGATGATCAGAAGGTAATGTCGATATTTTCCGGGACATCGGCCCTTGGCTTGGCACCGGAGGATATAAACAGCTCTGTGGGTACCTTTGGTATACCTGAATTTGGCACAAAATTCGTTAGACAGATGCTAGAAGATACGAACCCCACAACGTTCAGTGAGCTTATTAGGATAAGCGGATTATCCCATGGTACCGATGTTTGGCTTAATAACGCCCAGGAATTGATAAAAAACGGCACAGCCAAACTGTCTCAGGTTATATGCACAAGGGATGATATTATGACATATCTTATATTAAAAAAGGTGGACCCGATAATAGCCTTTAAGATTATGGAAAACGTCAGAAAAGGCAAGGGCTTGACAGAGGATGAGCAAAGTATAATGCAAGAAAACCAGGTGCCCCAATGGTTTATTGAGTCTTGCAAGAAAATCAAGTACATGTTTCCTAAAGCCCATGCTGCAGCCTATGTCATAATGGCCTTTCGCATAGCTTATTTTAAGGTTTATTATCCTAAGGAATTCTATGCAGCCTATTTTACAGTAAGGGCTGATGATTTTGATGCCGATCTGATGGTAAAGGGAGAGGCGGAAATAGCAAAAAAGATGGCAATGATACAGGATTTGGGCAATAAAGCAACGGTAAAGGAGAGAAACATGCTGACGATTTTGGAGGTAGGACTTGAGATGTACAAGCGTGGTATTAAGCTGTGCAAAGTAGATCTTTACAAGTCCCATCCGGAAAAGTTTATCATTACCGACCATGGTATACTCCCCCCCCTCGATTCTCTTCAGGGTGTGGGCAGGAGTGCTGCTTGGAATATAGCCCGGGCCAGACAGGAACAGCAGTTTCTGTCCATCGAGGATATAAAACTAAGAACTAGAGCCAGTAAAAGTGTTATAGATGCCCTACAAAATCATGGATGTCTGAATGGGTTACCGTCATCCAATCAAATCAGTTTATTTTCGTATTGATATATTATAGAAATAGTGTTATACTGTAATAGTAATTATATCTAAAGCTGTAGAGAGTGGGTTACCCCACTCTTTACTATTATTAAAAAGCAGATAGTAGGGAATAATAAACAGACATATTTAAAAGATATTATGTTACATATTACTGATATTATTGGGAGGAATATATATGGGTAATGAAAAGATTGAGAAAATAGTAGAGAAAATGGTTATACCCATATTGAACGAAAAAGACTATGAATTAGTGGATGTAGAATTTAAGAAGGAAGGGGGTAATTGGTACTTAAGGATATACATAGACAAAGAAGGGGGAATAAGTCTGGACGATTGTCAAGTGGTCAGTGAGAAATTAAGCTCGGCCCTTGATGCAGTCGATCCAATACCCTATAGTTATTTCCTGGAAGTATCTTCCCCTGGCTTGGACAGACCCCTTAAAAGGGAAAAGGATTTTGTTAAATATAAGGGTTCAGTAGTGGAAGTAAGGCTTTTTGCCCCATATAATGGTAAGAAAGTCTATAAGGGTGAATTGGTTGGAATGATGGATAACAGAATTGCAATCATGCAGGAGGATGGAAACCAAATTGATTTTGAAAGGGATAAGGTCGCTTTAGTAAGACTGGCATTAGAATTATAAGCTCAAGGAGGATATGGGATAAATGAATGGGGAGTTTATTGATGCTTTAGACCAGATAGAAAAAGAAAAGGGCATTGAAAAGGATGTATTGTTGGAAGCTATAGAGGCCGCATTGATATCGGCCTATAAAAGAAATTTCAGTACAGCGCAAAATGTTAAAGTGAAGGTAAACAGGGAAACCGGTGAAGTTAAGGTATACGCTACTAAGGTTGTATCTGAAAACCCCAAGGATCAGTGTTTGGAGATTGATATAGATGAGGCTAAGAGCATTAACAGGGAATTAGTGATTGGAGATGTAATAGACATAGAGGTTACCCCGAAAAAATTTGGCAGGATTGCTGCCCAAACCGCAAAGCAGGTAGTAGTGCAGAGGATTCGGGAGGCTGAAAGAGGAATCATATATAAGGAGTTTATAGAAAAAGAGAATGAGATAGTTACAAGTATGATCCAAAGGGTTGAAAAAAGGACTGTATTTGTAGACTTGGGAAAGGTGGAAGGCATCTTAACGGCTGCAGAACAGGTGCCGACAGAGGTGTACAAGGTAAATGATAGGCTGAAGGTATACATCCTGGATGTAAGGAAAACAACAAAAGGACCTCAGATATTAGTTTCCAGAAGTCATCCGGGCCTTGTAAAGCGTTTATTTGAAATGGAAGTACCCGAAATACAAGAGGGCATTGTCCAAATAAAAGGGATTGCAAGGGAAGCCGGTTCCAGAACAAAAATTGCCGTATATTCCTTCGAAGAATCTGTTGATCCTGTAGGCTCCTGTGTGGGCCATAAAGGTACCCGGGTTCAAAAAATAGTAGATGAGCTAAAAGGTGAAAAGATAGACATAATAAAATGGAGCTTGGATCCTGCCCAGTATATAGCCAGTGCATTAAGCCCGGCCAGGGTCTTAAGCACAGAAGTTGATGAAAAGGAAAAAACCGCCAAGGTGGTGGTTGATGAACAGCAATTATCCCTGGCCATCGGTAAAGAGGGACAAAATGCCCGATTGGCAGCTAAATTAACAGGATGGAAGATAGATATAAAAAGCCAGTCATTTTAGTTTTTAGGGGGTATGATAAATGGTTAAAAAACGGAAGATTCCCA
>JBMNSO010000103.1:0-5945 GCA_050945235.1 Mahellales bacterium | reverse complement strand
TATTAAGGTTGTACAGAAAAGGTCCTTGGGTTTACGGGCGTATCAAAAACTAATTGGACAAATTGGCATAGCAGTAATCTTTGCTTATTATGCATATACCAATTCCATTATTGGCAGCAGCGTCATCATACCCTTTTCCGATACACCATTGGACCTGGGAGTGATGTATATACCGGTGACTGTCTTTATTATCGTAGGTGTGGTGAATAGCGTAAATCTTACCGACGGGTTGGATGGCCTGGCATCGGGAGTGACC
Source organism: Mahellales bacterium (assembly GCA_050945235.1). GTDB lineage: Bacteria > Bacillota > Clostridia > DUOD01 > DUOD01 > DUOD01. Next base: position 5,689 of record JBMNSO010000103.1, on the reverse strand, counting down.
ACGGTAGTAGCTGCCACCTTTACCCTCATATGTTTGGCATATTCAGTTTCTTTAATGGACAGCGGGCAGCTATATTTTGGCAATGAATTATCAAACCTGGGAGTATTTGCAGGTGCATTAACCGGTGTGTGTCTGGGATTTTTGAAATTCAATTCCAACCCAGCCCAGGTATTTATGGGTGATACCGGTTCCTTAGCCCTTGGAGGGGCTGTGGCATCCATAGCTATAATTATGAAACTTCAATTATTTCTTCCCATAATGGGTGGAATATTTGTTATAGAGACCTTATCAGTGATATTACAGGTTATATATTTTAAATTAACAGGTAAAAGGATATTTAGGATGAGCCCCATACACCACCATTTTGAATTGAAGGGCTTAAAGGAAAACAAAGTAGTTACTTTATTTGTGATCACAACAATAATATTATGTTTGATCACAATACTGGCATTAAACTAAGCAGTGATATATTTAATGTATATTGATAAAAGGTTGGAGTAATCAGTGGAATACAATAATAAAACAGTATTGATAGTAGGTTTGGCCAAGAGTGGCGTAGCAGCGGCAAGATTTCTTAACAATCGGGGCGCCCATGTCGTTATAAAGGAAGATAAGCCCTACGGGGAATTAGAAGATGCCGTAAAACAGTTACGAGGACTGGAGATAGAATATCATTTGAAAGGTGATTTTGGGGTTCCCTTTGACAAATGTTCCTTAGTTGTTGTTAGCCCTGGGGTACCTCTGGATCATCCCACGATAACCGCAGCCCTGACCAATAACATACCGGTGATAAGTGAAATAGAATTGGCCTCTAGGCATTGTTCGGCCCAGTTGATTGCTATTACCGGTACCAATGGAAAAACCACAACAACAGCTTTGACAGGTGAGATATTAAAAGCTGGGGGCAGGAAGACCTTTGTGGCGGGTAATATTGGAATACCTATGATAGAAGTAGTTGAAGATGCAAAAGCCGGCGATGTAATCGTATGTGAGGTTAGCAGCTTTCAACTGGAAACCATCTGTCTCTTCAATCCTTATATAGCCGCCATACTTAATATTACTGAAGATCACCTTAATAGGCATAAGACCATGGATAATTACTTGCGCGCAAAAACGAGAATTTATGAAAACCAGAGATCACACCAATTTCTGGTGATCAATAGGGATGATAATATTCTTATGGATTCGGTACGAAATGCCAAGGCTAGGGTATTGTATTTCAGTAGGAAAAGTAGTTTAAGAGAGGGCTGTTATGTTGATAATGGCAGCATAGTTATTTCAACGGAGGGTAAAAAAATACCCGTATGTTCGGTTAAAGACCTGAAGATACTGGGTGAACATAATATAGAAAATGCCCTGGCAGCATGTATTATTGGATTTACAGCAGGTGTTTCCGTTCAGGATATCGGCAGGGCGCTGACAGAATTTCCTGGTGTGGAACACAGGATTGAATATGTGGACACCATTAATGGCGTTGAATATTACAATGATTCCAAGGGTACCAATCCTGAGGCATCGATTAGGGCGATAAATGCGATGAACAGGCCTATAGTTCTAATTGCCGGGGGTATGGATAAGGGTAGTGACTTCAGCTCATTTATAGGGCAGTTTTTCGGAAGGGTAAAAGACCTTGTACTACTAGGAGAGACTGCAGACAGGATGGAGGCCCAGGCAATACAACAAGGCTTTAAAAACATACATAAGGTATCGTCTTTAGAGGAAGCGGTGGACAAATCAAGCCAACTGGCCCAATGGGGGGACTGTGTACTATTATCCCCTGCCTGTGCCAGCTGGGATATGTTTAAAGATTATGAGGAAAGAGGCAGGCTATACAAGAAGGCTGTTAGTAATTTGAGGAGGTAGATAAATGACTAGAAAAGCATGTGATTACCCTGTGTTATTTACCACCATATTACTAGTGTCCATTGGTATAGTTATGATCTTTAGCGCAAGTTACTACTATGCTTTCCATAGATTTGGGGATTATTATTATTTTTTCAAACGACAGTTGGGATGGGCAGGAGTTGGGCTGGTAGTAATGATTTTTACTATGAATTTCGATTATTGGAGATGGGAAAAGTACGGAAAGCCATTGTTATTAGTCAGTTTTATTATGTTGGCTGCCCTGTTTATACCCGGTCTAGGCATAGAAACCAATGACGCCGTCAGATGGCTGGGTGTCGGAAGCTTTAGAATCCAGCCATCGGAAGTGGCAAAGTTATCGCTAATTATATATATGGCAGCAAGCATGGCAAAAAAGAAAGGGGCTATGGCCACCTTTACCAGAGGAGTATTACCCTATTTAATAATACTGATTGGTTTATTCGGTTTGATAATAAAACAACCCAATTTAAGTACTGCCGGTATTATTGTAATGCTTGGTTTTATTCTGATGTTCGTGGGGGGAACAAGGCTATTGCATTTATTTGGCCTGATAGTATTGGGAGGAGCTGGTGCAGCATATTTTATTACCTCGGCTGAATATCGGCTGGAACGTTTTTTATCCTTTACCAATCCATGGAATGATCCCTTGGATACGGGCTATCAAGTAATACAGTCCCTGTATTCCCTGGGTTCCGGTGGCCTGTTCGGTACAGGTTTAGCCAACAGCATGCAAAAGTACTTATATATACCTGAACCCCAGACAGACTTTATATTTGCCATAATAGGTGAGGAATTAGGTTTCATAGGTTCTGTAACGGTAATCATTCTTTTTATGGTGTTAATCTGGAGAGGAATCAAGATCGCCATAACGGCGCCCGATAGCTTTGCATGTTTTGTAGCCACCGGTATAACATCTATGATAGCGCTGCAGGTCATTTTAAATATAGCAGTGGTTACATCATCGATTCCTCCTACCGGCGTGCCTCTGCCTTTTATTACATATGGTGGATCTTCATTATTGATAACAATGGCGAGTATTGGGATATTGCTTAATATATCAAGGTATACGAAGATGAACTAGGAGTTGAATTTTGATGATAATAATGGTTACCGGTGGTGGTACGGGTGGACATATTTATCCGGGTATTGCTATAGCAAAGTATATCAAAGAGAAAATGAAGGATGCCGAAATAGTATTTGTAGGCACAAAAGACGGCTTGGAAAGGCAATTGATTCCCAATGAGGGGTTTGCCTTTGAGACAATACGGGTCAGAGGGTTTAAACACAAACTATCCCTTGACAATATTAGAGTAATAAAGGAGTTAATACTGGGTTTAAGAGATGCAAAAAGGATAATAGGAAGGTTTAAACCTGATGTGGTTATAGGTACCGGTGGTTATGCCAGTGGCCCCGTTATATTCATGGCTTCCTTAAATAGGATACCAACTCTGATCCATGAGCAAAATGTTCTGCCGGGTATAACCAATAGAATACTAGGTAGGTTTGCTGCCAGAATAGCCGTGAGCTTTAAAGAATCCTACAAATATTTTCCCAAAGGGGGCAAGGTGATCCTGACTGGTAATCCTGTACGAAGGGAATTTTTCACAATGTCCAAGAACAACAGCAGGGTTGAGTTGGGCCTTAAGGTGGGTGTACCTACGGTGCTGGGTGTTGGTGGAAGCAGGGGTGCCTTGAGGATAAACCAAGTTATGGTAGAATTAATAGATGATATTATTAAGAACAGAAAGAATATACAGGTAATACATTCGACAGGTGATAAGCAGTATGACAGAGTGATTAAGGAATTTGGGATGCGGGGAATACGGTTAAGGGACTATCCCAATATTAAGGTTAAACCGTATATAAAAAACATGGCCCAGGCTATAACCTGTGCCGATTTGGTTGTATCCAGGGCAGGAGCTATTGCTTTGGCTGAAATTACGGCTGCCGGCAAACCGGCAGTACTGGTACCTTCGCCCCATGTAACCGGCAATCACCAGGAGTACAATGCCAGGGCACTTGAAAAGGAAGGTGCGGCTATTGTTCTTTTAGAAAGAGATTTACACAATGGTTCTTCCTTCATGAAGGTTATATATGATTTGCTAGGGGATAGAAACAAATTGAATAATATGGAAAGAAATAGCAGGGCAATTGCCCCAATAAATGCCGTTGATAGGATATATAAAGAGATTTGTGCATTGGTGTCAAAGGCCCATGACAGTAACACCTTATAACCATGTGCATACAATAGTTATATACAAAATCACTTTAGCAAAAAACAAAACTACGCCTGGAGGTGTACTAAGTGGATAGGCTGTCAATATATGGGCCGACTAGACTAAAGGGAGAAGTCACCGTAACTGGGGCAAAAAATTCAGTATTGCCGATCCTTGCAGCCTCAATAATAAGTGATAAAGAAGTAGTTGTTATGGACTGCCCAAAACTGCTGGATGTAGATTATATGCTCAAGATAATGACCATGGTAGGCTGCAAAATTAAAAGGGAAGGTTCAACGATAATAGTGAATTCTTCTGGGGTTGATCAATGGATATTGCCCGACCAATTGGTAAAAGAGATGCGCTCTTCTATTGTATTACTGGGCTCAATACTGGGCAAATTAGGAAGAGTGCAACTTACATATCCCGGTGGTTGCGAGATAGGCCTGCGCCCTATTGATTTACATCTTAAGGGGCTAAAACAACTGGGTACGATAATCAACGAAGAGAATGGACATTTATATTGTGAAGCCAAAGAACTGATTGGGACCGATATACATTTGGATTATCCAAGTGTAGGAGCTACAGAAAACATAATGCTGGCGTCGGTTTTTGCCCGGGGTCGAACAATAATAAGAAACGCTGCAAAGGAACCTGAAATAGTAGATCTACAGGATTTTTTAAATGCCCTCGGATGCAATATAAATGGCGCCGGTACAAGTACTATATACATAGAAGGTTTTGCAAAGGTAAATAGAATAGAGTATAAAATTATCCCTGACAGAATAGTGGCAGGAACGTATATGTTAGCTGCCGCCATTACCCAGGGGGATATATTGATTAAGAATATTATTCCGCAGCATATTCATACCCTTTTGGTTAAGTTAAAGGAGTGCGGGTGTAGGATTAAAAACTATAAAGATGGCCTAAGGGTTACAGGCGAGGGCAGATTGAAGGCAGCGGATATTATAAAAACCTTACCCTATCCGGGCTTTCCAACTGATATCCAGGCGCCTATGATGGCAGCTATGACCACTGCCGATGGCACAACAATATTTATAGAAACAATATTTGAAAATAGATACAAACATGTACAGGAACTCATCCGTATGGGCGCACAAATCCATATCGATGGCAGAACAGCTATAGTAAAGGGTGCAAAAAGGCTTAATGGCTGTCAGGTGACAGCCCATGACCTTAGAGGTGGAGCAGCCCTGGTATTGGCAGGACTGGCCGCCCATGGAAATACGGTGGTTAATCATGTAAAATATATAGATAGGGGATATGATGGTTTAGACAATGCTTTGAATCAATTGGGTGCAAGGATAGATAGAATATAAATTAAAGCTTTGCCCAAAATAACAATTATGCAGGTTAAAAGATGGACAATAGAAGTATTTTAGTTATGAAACGAATAAAAAAAAGGAAAAGGAAGTACCATGTAGTATTATTTGTTTTATTGTTATTACTGGCATTTGGTATAGTGTTGTTGGGTACGGATATTTTTGATTTAAAGAAAATTAATGTTTTAGGCAATAAAAAATTACGGTATAATCAAATTATTAAGTTGTCAGGTGTTAAATATGGTG
>JBMNSO010000102.1:0-6126 GCA_050945235.1 Mahellales bacterium | reverse complement strand
CTGCGGCGAAAATTGATTAATAGTCGGGAACTTTTAAACAGATAAACCGTCTAACATGTTGAAGGGAGGTTGAAAAAAATGAAGTGTCAAGATTGCATAGATTTATTGTCACAATATCTAGACAACAAATTGGAAGAAGATAAATTTGCCCAGGTGGAAAAGCATTTGGCCCAATGTGAAAAGTGCCAAAGGATATACGAAGATTTAAAAGCTATAGTTAGTGCCTGTGGCAGTATGGAAGAAATAGAGCCTCCGGCTGAACTTAACGGTATAATAAAAGAACGCATAAAGGAAGAAAGGAAAAGGTCTGCCCGCAAGGCCAGTTGGAAAGCCATAACGGCTGTTGCCGCTGCGGTGTTGGTTATTTTTGTTTCAATGATTGGCTACCCAGGTAATAGGTTGTTCACAGGTGGGAATGATGGTAGCATGGAAAGCCCTACCCGGAACGAAGTTGCCCAAGACATGGCAATGCCTGAAGAAGCAAGACAAGGACTTTATGATGATGAGGCGGTGCAATCGGAAATGGGAATGTCTGCACCCGCTGCCGAGCCTGCGCCGGCATATCCTGCGGATGTTCCTTCCGAACAAGCAAAAGAACTAGAAGCGGGTATGGATATTGCAGGGCGCGATTATGATTATGCTGCCAGCAGTGCGGAAGGGGTCCATGGTTTACAAGAAAGAAAAATAATAAAGTCAGCCTATGTATCTCTGGAAACCGATGAATTCCAAAGGACCATTGATACAATAACGGGGAAGGTGGTAGCGGTCGGGGGATATATAGAAAATTCGGAGCTTGTAAATAGTAATAGAGAAGGTGAATTAAGGCGGGCTAATTATCAATTAAGGGTACCTAAAAATATATTTGATCAGTTTATACTGGATTTAAACCAATACGGCAATGTATCAAGGTCCAGTATACAAGGGGAGGATATAACCGGGCAGTATTTTGATGTTGATACCAGGGTAAAGACCTTGAAAGCCCAAGAACAAAGGGTGCTACAACTCCTTGCAAAGGCTGAGAAACTGGAAGACATTATTAACATAGAAAGGGAATTATCGTATCTAAGAAATGAAATAGAAATGCTTACCGGCACATTGAAAAACTGGGATAATATGATTTCATATTCAAAGGTTGTTATTGACATTTATGAAGTGAAAAGCCTAGCAGCCATTGAAACCGGTGGTACCGGTCTGGCATCAAGGCTAAAAAACGGTTTTATATCCTCGATATACAATCTCGGCAAGGTCCTTGCAGGCATTTTGATTTTCATTGTAAGTGTGCTACCCTTTGTTTTGGTGATAGTTGTTGTAGCTATCATTGTGAAGGCTATACTAAAAAGACGGCGAATTTTAAAGGAGGAATAAGATGTGTATAAAAAACTGTTAATAGCAGTACTGGCTACCAGTATAATATTATGTATAGGGGCAGGCTTTTTGATCTTTTCGTCAAAGGACCCCGGCACCAGCTTCGCCAGAACAGATACGCCAGCCTTGGATATGCCCGTTGTACCCAATACCATTAGTGTGGATGGCGAAGGGATTGTATATGCAAAACCTGATATTGCATATATTTCAGTGGGCGTAGTGACAGAGAATAAAGATGCCAAGGCAGCACAGGAAGAAAACACAAAAGTAATGGACAATGTTGTGCAAAAACTGAAGGGTCTGGGTATAAAAGATCAGGATATAAAAACAGTAAATTATTCGATCTACCCTCAACAGGATTGGAGCGATGAAAGGCAGCCGACTATTTTTAGTTATAGGGTGGAAAACATGGTTGAAGTAACCATCAGAAACCTGGATAAAACGGGTGAAATTTTGGATGCCCTAGCCGGTCAGGGAATAAACCAAGCCTACAATATTAGGTTTGATATACAGGACACAGACCGACAGTATCAGGAGGCGTTGGACAAAGCCATAAAACAGGCCGAAAAGAAGGCTGAGGCAATAGCAAAAGCGTCGGGCAAGAAACTAAAAGGAATACTATCCATTGGTGAAGGTTCTAAAGGAGCGGTGATTTACCAAGGTATTGGCAGAAGTATGGATATTGATGTTGCCGAAGCCGAAAGAATGGCTGTGCCTATATCCTCCGGCCAATTGGAAATAAAGGCCACGGTTAATGTAATATTTCAGTATTAAAATGTGCTGCAAAGCACTTTTTTTATGTGTTTATTATGGGACAATGGGGTAATAATATAATCCCAAGGTGATAGTCTTAAATAATGTCTTTATAATACTCAATATGATATAATTAAATCTTAAGAATAATTTACTTAGGGTAATGCCGATGTATAAGGATTAGGAATTATGAGCCGGGAGGTATAAAGCTATATGACACAGGAAAAGATGGTATTGCTGGATGGTAACAGCCTTATTAACAGGGCATTTTATGCGCTGCCTTTGCTTTCCAACTCAAAGGGATTGTATACCAATGGCATTTATGGGTTTATTAATATGTTGCTTAAGGTTATGGAGGAACAAAGGCCCAGTCATGTGCTGGTAGCCTTCGACAAAAAGGCCCCAACCTTTAGGCATAAAGACTACCTGCTATATAAAGCCCAACGTAAGCAGATGCCCGATGAGTTAGCCCACCAGCTTCCTGTATTAAAGGATGTATTATCGGCTATGGGTATAGCTATATTTGAATTGGAGGGTTACGAGGCCGATGATATAATAGGCACTTTATCCGAGAAATGTGAGAAGGAAAAGATACCTGTGGTTATTGTTACTGGTGACAGGGATATATTGCAGTTGATATCAGAAGGGGTTACCGCGTTCTTGACAAAAAAGGGCATATCAGATGTGGAAGTAATCGATAAACAGTGTTTTATGGAAATGTATCATTTAAGGCCTGATCAATTTGTTGATGTCAAAGGTTTAATGGGTGATAAATCCGACAATATCCCCGGAGTACCGGGTATTGGTGAAAAAACGGCCCTAAAATTAATACAGAAATACGGCAGTATAGAAGGGGTTTTAGATAACACGGGGGATATTAAAGGAGAGAAACTGAGAAGCAATCTTATAACATATAAGGACCAAGCGATTATGAGCAAAAAGTTGGCCACCATCTACAGAAAAGTACCCATGGACAATGGGCTTAGTTGTTATAAGGTTGGAACAATGGACGTTGAGACATTATCAAAACTGTTCCAGGATTTGGAATTTAAAACATTGTTATCCAGAATGGGACTGAAGGAAAACCGTGGCAAGGTAGCAGGAAAAGTGGAGACTGATGATAGCAATACAAAGGCTGTGGATAGTTATATAATAGAAGATTTTAACGGCTTAGATAAGATAGTGTCATCTGTTAACAATTCCGGATATCTGGCATTATACGTTGATACCGATAAGGTTTATCTATATGATGGCCAGAAGAATTATATGGTTAGAATAAAGGATTCATTAATAGATCAGGGTATAGAACCCAAACTGTTTTTTAATGCAATCAAAGATACGCTGACAGACCCGAGAATAAAAAAATATGTATTAAATAGCAAGGTTCTATATTTGATGCTAAACTCATATGGCATAGATCTTAAGGGTGTCGGCTTTGATGTTATGATTGCCGCATATTTACTGGATCCTACGGCTAAGGAATATAATCTTGAACAATTATGCAGCAAATATTCAGCCAGTTATCAAAAGGGGGCTTTGGCATACAGTATCCACGATTTGGCAAACTCCATGGAGGTTCAATTGGAGGAGAGGGGTTTGGACAAACTATTTTTCGATATTGAGCTTCCTTTGGCCAGTGTACTGGCGTCTATGGAGATAAGTGGCTTCAAAGTTGATGTGAATATACTGCATCAACTGTCAAGGGAGTTTCACAGTGAAATAAGTAGGCTCACCAATGAAATATTTTCCTTGTCAAAGGAGGAGTTTAATATAAATTCTCCTAAACAACTTTCCAAAGTCTTATTTGATAAACTAAATTTGCCTGTTGTGAAGAAAACCAAAACAGGATATTCTACAGATAATGAGGTATTGGAACAATTGAGTAATTATCATCCCATAGCCGATTATATTATAGAATACAGGCAAATGGTGAAGTTTAACTCTACTTATATAGACGGATTATTAGGTTTAGCTGACCCGATTACCCATAAGGTCCATTCAACTTTTAATCAAACGGTGACAGCCACAGGAAGGATAAGCAGTACGGAGCCTAATCTTCAAAATATACCCGTTAAGCTTGAATCGGGAAGGAGGATACGCAAAGCTTTTATTCCCAGCAGTGAAGAATATGTCCTGTTGGATGGTGACTATTCCCAGATAGAACTCAGGGTGTTGGCCCATATATCGGGAGATGAAAATTTAATGGATGCCTTTATCAAAGGAGAAGACATTCATTTGCGCACAGCTTCAGAGGTGTTTGATATACCGATGGAAGAGGTTACACCACAAATGAGAAGCCGGGCCAAAGCAGTTAACTTTGGGATAGTATATGGAATAAGCGATTTTGGTTTGGCAAGGGACCTAAAAATAACGAGATATGAAGCCAAAAGATATATAGATAGTTATCTAAAAAAATATAAAGGTGTAAAAAACTATATGGAGGATATTATCCAATTTGGCAAAAGAAACGGGTATGTAAAAACATTATTGAACAGAAGGAGATATATACCTGAATTAAATTCACGGAATCACAACGTAAGATCCTTTGGTGAACGTATTGCCATGAATACACCTATCCAGGGCACTGCTGCCGATATCATTAAACTGGCTATGATAAGTGTATATAAGGAATTAAAGGCCCAGGGTTTAAGATCAAAGATTATACTGCAGGTTCATGATGAACTGCTGTTGGAAGTATACAAACCAGAACTGGATATGGTAAAGGGAATAGTTAAGGACAAAATGGAAAACTGCATAAAACTAAATGTACCATTGGTGGTCGATATTGGAATTGGTGACAACTGGTATAGTGCAAAGTAGGTGGTATATCAATATGAAGGTTATCGGCTTAACAGGAGGTATTGCTTCAGGTAAAAGTACAGCATCGGAAATATTGAAACAGTTAGGTGCATATATCATAGATGCGGATTTGATAGCCAGGGAAATTCTGGAGGATGATTTCTGTGTGGTTGACAGGCTCCTTAAAGCCTTTGGACCTGGTATTATCGATGATGAGGGTAATATTATAAGATCAAAACTTGCTGATAAGGTGTTTGGCGATGCCAAGGGTTTAAAGACGCTAAATGACATTACCCACCCTGTAATTATAGATAAAATAATTAGGCAAATAAATAATATTAAAAAGGGTACCCGTACTTTTCCTGCCATAATAGTAGATGCTGCGTTATTGATAGAATCAGGGTTATACAGGCATGTAGACCAGGTATGGTTAGTTAAGGTAGATCGAAATAAACAAATAGAAAGGCTAATGGCCAGAGACAATATATCAGAGCAACAGGCTATCAATAGGATAAATAGCCAACTGCCCAACGAAGAGAAAGAAAGGTTTGCCCAGCGTATAATTAATAATAACGGAGATTTATCCGATATACGACGTCAAATACAATATTTATGGCAAACCGACATACTGGGAGGTATGTAGGTTGTGAGGAAAACCATAAAACTTGTTATAGTTTTGGTAATCATTATAGTTATAATGATTATTAGATTTAACTATGAGTCATACGAGAAAATGTTTTACCCGCTGGAATATAAAAACCATATATTGACCTACGCATCGAAGTATGACCTAGATCCCAATTTAGTAGCGGCAATAATTATGGTGGAGAGCGGTTTTAGAAGGGAAGCTGTTTCATCCAAGGAAGCCCGGGGACTGATGCAGATAACGCCCGATACAGGGCGGTGGATAGCGGATAAGATGGATTTTGAAGCCTTTGATAAGGATATGTTGTTTGATCCCGGTATGAATATAGAATTTGGTTGCTGGTATATTAATAATCTAAGGCAGCAATTTGGAGAAGATATCACGCTTATACTGGCTGCTTATAACGGAGGCCGGGGTAATGTGGTAAAGTGGCTTAACAATAGGAAGTATAGCAATGATGGAACTACATTACAACAAATTCCGTATACTGAAACCCGTAATTTTGTTGAGAAGGTATCAAAATATTATGTAAAGTATAAAGAGCTATATAATTTAGGACAAAA
>JBMNSO010000101.1:0-6189 GCA_050945235.1 Mahellales bacterium | reverse complement strand
GTTGGCAAATCGTCACTGCTCAATGCCATGGTCAGGGAAAACAGGGCCATTGTTACCGAAATTCCTGGTACTACCAGGGATGTAATTGAGGAATACATAAACATTAAAGGAATACTTTTAAGGCTTTTTGATACGGCAGGGATAAGGGAAACCGAAGATTTGATAGAAAAAATTGGTGTAGATAAAAGCAGGAAAATAGTAAAGGATGCCGACCTGGTCATTATGATGTTTGATGCAGCTCAGGAAATAAGCGATGAAGATAGGGAGATAATAAGTATCATCAAGGATAAAAGGGTAATTGTATTGATAAACAAATCCGACTTGACGCCGAGGATAGATGAGGAGGAAATAAAGGAGATATTCAGCCAAACTCCCATAATAAAGATATCCGTAAAGGAAGGCAAGGGTCTTGATCAGTTGGAGAATGCCATAGTAGACATGGTTTATGGGGGAAGGGTGAGTACGGAAAATCAACTCCTTGTTACTAATATCAGGCACATCGATGCTTTAAAGAGGAGCAAAAAATGTTTATGGGACGGACTGGATGCCATAAATCAGGGTATGCCCATTGATCTTATATCTATTGATATCAGAAATGCTTTAAAACAGCTAGGGGAAATAACCGGCGATACGGTAGATGACGATATTATTGATAGGATTTTTTCCGCATTTTGTGTTGGTAAATAGGAGGAATGGATTTGGAATATAGTGCAGGAGATTTCGATGTGGTGGTTGTAGGCGCCGGTCATGCAGGGTGTGAGGCTGGCCTTGCCGCTGCCCGTCTGGGAATGAAGACATTAATCCTTACCATGAACTTAGACAGCATTGCGCTGATGGCATGTAACCCCGCCATAGGTGGGACGTCAAAGGGTCATTTGGTTAGGGAAGTGGATGCCCTGGGTGGTGAGATAGGTAAAAATATAGATAAGACCTTTATACAAATACGAATGCTTAATACCGGCAAGGGTCCTGCTGTTCATTCATTACGGGCTCAGGCAGACAAAAAGCAGTACCAGGCCCAGATGAAAATGACCTTGGAAAACCAGCCAAATCTGTACTTGAAACAGGGTGAAGTGGAAAGGCTCATTGTACAAGGCAATGTTGTAAAGGGCGTGGTTACCAATACCGGTGCCAAATACATGGCCAAGGCTGTTATACTGGCAACCGGTGTATATTTGAATGCAAGAATTATAATCGGTGAGGTGTTTATAAACAGCGGACCCAACGGCTTGTTTCCTTCCAATAGGCTTACGGATAGCCTGCTGCAGCTAGGTTTAAAAATGCAGAGATTTAAAACCGGAACGCCGGCACGAATAGACAAAAATACCATAGACTTTAGCAAAATGATAGTTCAGCCGGGGGATGACAACATACTTCCCTTTTCCTTCATGAGCGGGCATATTAAAAGGGATCAGGTACCTTGTTGGCTTACCTATACAAATGAGAATACCCATAGTGTAATACGGGAAAACCTCCACCGGTCACCCTTGTTTTCCGGTGAGATAAAGGGAACCGGGGCCAGGTATTGTCCATCCATTGAAGATAAGGTGGTAAGGTTTTCCGATAAGGATAAGCACCAGGTATTTATTGAACCCGAGGGCTTGGATACAAATGAAATGTATGTCCAGGGCATGTCCAGCAGCCTTCCGGAGGATGTGCAGATAAGAATGCTAAGAACCATACCCGGTCTTGAAAGGGTGGAGATAATGCGGCCGGCCTATGCCATAGAATATGATTGCATTGACCCCACCCAATTAAAGCTGAGTTTGGAGTTTAAAGATATAAAGGGACTTTTCAGTGCCGGGCAATTAAACGGTAGCTCGGGGTATGAGGAAGCAGCTGCCCAGGGTATAATATCGGGTATCAATGCCGCAATGATGATCCAAGGCAAAGAGCCGCTGATACTTGATAGGTCGGATGCATATATAGGCGTACTGATAGACGATTTGGTGACAAAGGGTACAAATGAACCTTATAGGATGATGACGTCCAGGGCAGAATATAGATTAATATTAAGGCAAGACAATGCAGATATGCGGCTGACTCCTAAGGGTTATCGTGTAGGGCTGGTGGACGAGGAAAGGTACAAAAAGTATATTTTTTCCCAACAAGAGATAGAAAAGGAAAAACAGAGAATAAAGGATTTGGTTATAAGCCCCAATGAAGAAGTTAATAGCTTGCTCAAGGCATGGGGCAGCAGCCCTATCACTACTGGAGTTACTGCTTATAATTTATTAAAGCGGCCGGAGATAAAATACGATGCCTTGGAAAAAATTATCGGGGAAAACAAGGAAATGGGCAGGAGCATTAAAGATGAGGTAGAGATACAAATTAAATATGAAGGTTATATAAAAAGACAGATGGAACAGGTGAAACAATTCAAGAAAATGGAGAACAAATTGCTGCCACTAGATATTGATTATGATAGCATACGGGGTTTAAGGATAGAAGCCAGGCAAAAACTAAACAGTATAAGACCTACATCCCTGGGACAGGCGTCAAGGATATCCGGGGTGTCGCCGGCCGATATTGCCGTGCTGTTGGTATATTTAGAAAAGATGAAGGGGAAATATGCTCATGAACAGTGAGGATATGCTCATAAAAGGCGCCCAGGAAATGAACGTTAATCTGGATGAAGATATGGTTAAACAGTTCAATCAATATACAAAGATGTTGCTGGAATGGAATAATAAAATGAATTTGACAAATATAGTAGAAGATAAAGATATTATAGTGAAGCATTATCTCGATTCATTGGCGGCAATAAATACGGGTTGTATACGGGACGGGCACCGGGTGGCGGATATAGGCACTGGGGCTGGTTTCCCCGGACTGCCCGTTAAAATTGTCAAAAAAAATATTAACATGCTGCTGGTGGATTCTTTAAATAAACGGATAAATTTTTTGAAGGCTGTTATAGATACCTTAAGGCTTAATGGTGTTGAGGCCGTACATAGCAGGGCAGAAGAGGTGGGACAAGACCCGGATTACAGGGAAACCTTCGACATAGTATTAACCAGGGCCGTCGCAAAGATTAACGTGTTATGTGAATACACTCTACCCTTATTAAAGATAGGCGGCATGTTTTTATGTTTCAAAGGGCCCTGGCCCAAGGAAGAAATAGAAGAAGCTGAGAATGCCGTTAAAGTATTGGGAGGGAAACTGGTGGGAGTCAATAATTATACCCTGCCCTTTAGCGATATAAGCCATAGCATAGTTATATTTGAGAAGACAAAACAAAGTCCGACAAAATATCCGAGAAAAGCGGGAAAACCCGCTAAAAATCCTTTAATGTAATAAAATAAATTGAAATATGTAGAAAAACGTAGTAATAACGAGAAATCGCCTCAAAACATAAAATAATAAAAAATAACAATCCAAAAAGAAGGAATTCGGGAGTTTATGGCGAATATTACCATAAATAAAGATGGAGGCGATACATATGATAAGTCTAAAGGAAGTTGTGGGAAAGACAAAGGAAAATATCGTTCAAAGAGTGCCCATAAATATGATAATACCAAGTCCATACCAGCCCCGAAAGACCTTCAGCAACAGCAGCCTGATTGAGCTTTGTCAGTCTATAAAGCAATATGGCGTCCTGCAGCCAATAACGGTAAGAAAGGTAGGCAATGGCAAGTATGAACTCATAGCCGGAGAAAGGCGGCTTAGGGCATCGAAGATGGCAGGCCTTACCCTTATTCCATGTATGGTGATCGATGCCATGGAAGAGGATTCGGCAATCATCGCCCTTATTGAGAATCTTCAACGGGAGGACCTGCATTTTATGGAGGAGGCCCGGGGACTGCAGAATCTAATAATTGATCACAAGTTTACTCAGGAACAGCTGGCTGCCAAACTGGGAAAGAGTCAATCGGCCATTGCCAATAAGCTGAGAATCCTGAAACTACCGGAGTCGGTAAAAAAGTTGATAAGGGAGGCAAATCTTACCGAAAGGCATGCAAGAGCTTTGCTGCGTATACCGGATGAGCAACTTCAATTAAAGATAGTGAGGATGATAATAGACAAAAACTTGAACGTGAGAAGGACAGAAAACCTCATAGAAAAAACCATACAAAAATTTTATACCCCCGCAGAGGGCACAAGAAAAAATAAGCTGGTAGTAATATGCAAAGACTTGAGGATATTTATTAATACCATAAGACGCGCAGTGAGCACAATGAAGGATTCCGGAATCGGTGTAAAGTATAGGGAAAAAAGTGAAAATGGAAACATATATATAACCATAGTAATTCCAAAAGGCTGAAAAACAGCCTTTTTTTATAATAAAAATAATTATATTCTATTAAGCAATAATAGTGTTCCGATAATTACAAAGGCAATGCCCGAACCTGTTTGGAGATAGTTTGTCGGAATATATTTGGTCAATACGGAGCCAGCAATCACCCCTAAAAGGGACGAACAAACCAGCGCGGCGGCTGAACCTATAAATACGTACCATATTGAGTTGGATCTTGATGCCATCATCATGGTTGCCAGTTGGGTTTTATCACCCAATTCTGCAATGAATACCAATAGGAAGGTAGAGAATAGTACCTTTAACAGAATAACACCCCCGAAGAATTTTACTACGAGATAACCACTCGGTGGTATATTATATTCAACAGGCGCCACTAATATTATAGTAAAATTGATAATAGGAACGATTTATTTCCTTTAAAGATTGGCGCAATTAGAATATAATAATAGAAGAAGATAAAGTTTACGAGGGGTGAGTTTATTGTCGAAGGTAATAGCTGTGGCAAATCAAAAGGGGGGAGTGGGCAAGACTACTACTAATGTTAATCTGAGTGCATGTCTTGCGGTGGCAGGGAAAAGGGTGCTTACTATTGATATTGACCCCCAGGGGAATACCAGCAGCGGTCTTGGAATAGATAAGAATAATGTATCCATGTCAATTTATGATGTCCTAATAAACGAAGGTAATATAGAACAAGCCATAATTCCCACAAAAGTGGAGAATTTAGACATAGTACCATCTAATATACAGTTGGCCGGGGCAGAAATTGAAATGGTATCGATGATATCCAGAGAACAGGTGTTAAAAAGGGCATTGGAGAGCATCAGGGACAGATATGATTACATACTGATTGACTGCCCGCCTTCCTTGGGACTTATCACCATTAATGCTTTAACAGCGGCGGACAAGGTGCTGGTGCCCATACAATGTGAATACTATGCCCTGGAAGGATTAAGCCAGTTGATGAACACTATAAAACTGGTGACCAAGCACTTAAACAATAAGTTGGAGGTAGAAGGGGTAGTATTAACCATGTTTGATGCAAGGACCAACTTATCAATACAAGTGGTGGAGGAAGTAAAAAAATACTTTAGAAATAAAGTTTATAGGACAATCATACCTAGGAATGTGAGGCTGGGGGAGGCTCCCAGCCATGGACTGCCGATAATTATGTATGATAATAAATGTCTTGGAGCCCAGGCATATACTGAATTGGCAGAAGAGATGATCGAGACTGAAGAAGAGGAAGTGATATAAGATGACCAAGAGGGGCCTTGGAAAAGGCTTGCATGCCCTTATATCCGATGCAGGTATCTATAATGACGATAATTCCATACAAGAGGTGCGGATAACAGATATAGATCCCAACGACAGACAGCCGAGGAAATCCTTTGATGATGAAAGTTTGAGGCAGCTTTGTGAATCTATAAAACAGTATGGAGTGGTGCAGCCCATCATACTCCATCCCGAAGGGAATCGGTATACCATAGTAGCAGGGGAACGGAGGTGGAGGGCTGCCAGGATGGCTGGTTTAAAAACAATACCTGCCATCATAAGGCAACTTCATAACAGGGAGATTATAGAGATTGCCCTTATTGAAAATCTTCAAAGGGAGGATTTAAACCCCATTGAAGAAGGGGAGGCATTAAAGGCGTTGATGAACGAATATAATCTTACCCAGGAACAGATTTCCGAAAGGATAGGAAGGAGCCGTTCATATATAGCCAACTCCATTAGATTGATAACCCTAAGTCCTAGGATAAAAGAATACATAATCAATGGTTATATTTCATCAGGACATGGCAGGGCCCTTTTGGCCTTAGATGATGAAAGGCTTCGGGAAGAGGTTGCCAAAAGGATTGTAGAAAAAAATTTAACCGTTAGGGATGTAGAAAAGATAGCGAGCCGGTTAAAAAGCAAAGGGGACGCAA
>JBMNSO010000100.1:0-6234 GCA_050945235.1 Mahellales bacterium | reverse complement strand
ACCTTTTGATTCATACACTAAGGCTGATGAAGCTACCTGGGTGGTAGAATTGCCATCAATAGAAAGCGGAGTGCGAAGAATATTGATCCAAATACTCGGCACTAAAAGGGAACTTGCCTATAAGATTTTTTATACAAATACGAGCAAAGGGAAGTTTTCTGCCGTAAAGAATTTTAACTTTTACAATGATCGCCAAACCATTGAGGCTTTCTTAAAATGGCAAAGAATACATATTGTATTAAGAATCTTACGACCTGTATAATCAATGGCTTCTACACCTTTCTATGGACGGTATTTATCACCCATAACCTAACTACTAGGTTTAAGGACGCCAAACTACATGATACTAAGCTTGAGAATGTAGGGGTAAAAACTTTGGTAGAAAAGTGTTCCAGGATGAAAAGGTTTGCTGCAAGAACATTAAAAAGTATCAAGGTAATTATCCCGCCCCCAAGTAAACAGGAAAGTTGCTGATGGAAGTACTGTTGTAGCCAAACTATATCAGTTGAGTTCCCCGGAGTAACTAATTAGTGTTGCGTTGTTAGTACAATGACATCGATGCCTGGCCGATAAAGAAAGGTAATCCTAATAGCCCACAAAGTTTAGATCCAAGGTCTTACATAATATAGGTACAAGAGATGAGTGGGCATGGGCGTATGATGTAAAGCGATGCCAAAGTAAATGAGAATTACAAAAACAGTACTTTTTCAGTGGTAAATATTTATTCAGCTATCTAAACTATGGCGCTACATATTGCAGGATCAATGAATGGGGGGATGGCGTATGAGTTAAAGCAAGAAAAGAATCAATAAGTTAAGGAAGCTACTTTCAAAAGGAGGGAAAGTTATGATAACCAAGAAAAGGATAGCACTATTATTAGCAATGATATTGCTTTTAGGTGCGTTGGCTGGATGTTCTTCAGCTCCAGTAGAAACTGAAAGTAAATTCCCGGAAAGGGATTTACAGGGGACCATTATGTGGTCAGCAGGGGGAATAAACGATAGTGTTTCCAGGGCTATTGGCCCCTATGTTAAGGAGCATTTAGGCAAGACGATTATATTTACCAATAGACCAGGCGCAGCTGGAGGCATTGCGACAGCTTATGTAAACGACCAACCAGCAGATGGCTATAATCTACTGTTTGGTGCTGAAAATCCACAAATAGCAAAGGTTATGGGCACATCTGAACTAGATTATTCCGACTTTATACCAATAAACATCTTCTGTTCAAGCGTGGGAGTATTAATAGTAAAAGATGATTCCCAATATGAAACCTTGGAGGATTTGGTAAACGATATGTTGGCTAGACCAAATCAAGTGAAAAAGGCAACAACTGGCCCTGGTGGACTACCTCAAACAGTTGCAACTATGATGAAGGCTGTAAACGGTGTGGAACCACAGATGACCATTTTTGATGGTGAAGCCGGCGCTACTGCTGCAGTGATGGGAGGACATGTTGATTATTTAATAACAACAGTAGGATCGGCTATTGAATTTATAAGGGCTGGGAAAGTAAGGGCTCTAACCGTATTCCATGATGAGGTTATTGAAGGGTTGGAGGGTATTCCTTTAATAGTAGATATCTACCCTGAGTATAAGAAGTTCATGCCATGGGGTCCATTCTACGGTGTATTTGTTAAAAAAGGAACCCCGCAGGAGGTAGTAGATATTCTAACTGATGCATTTGAAAAGGCTGTAAAACATCCAGAATATCAAAAAATTCTTGTAAATTTAGGTACTGTACCAATGGGTATAAGTAGCGACGAAGCTAGGGAATATGTTGACAAATATAGGAGCGTAACATCATGGTTATTGTATGATGCAGGAGGAACTGAGCATTCTCCAGAAGAATTTGGAATTGAACGAATCGAATAAGCTTATCCACAAATCGTTTTATTTTATAGTTTGGCACAGCTGCCTTTCCCGCTATTATTCACATCGAATAATAGTGGGAAAGGCAATAACCCATGGGGTAAAAGCAGTGTCACATAATATTATATGGAAGTAAAGTCTTCTTAGATTTTGAAAAGTCAAAACAATATATAAACAGAGTAACACTGGGAAGTATAGAGGGACTAGAAATAAAAATACGCGAAAGGAGGGACTAGAAATGAAAATACGCGAACTAGAAAAGGGCGAATTACCAATTATAGTGTCATTTGGTATACTTAGCATTATACTGCTCGTCTTATCTTTAAAGATGTATATGAAATCTCCAACTTTGTCATCGCAAGGTGCTTTTCCTTTATTATTATCGATACTGATGATATTGATGTCAATTTTAATGTTATTTGAAATAAGAAGACTTGATAGATCTGCTAGCAATGGTCCAGGTTTTATAAATCTATTAAAAGAGGTTTTTGATTTCATCTTCCCAGACAGAACAGCATTTATTATGGTTTTGGTCATAGCTTATGCTATAGCATTGCCAAAAGTCGGGTTTATTATTTCTACATTTTTATTTTTATGGACTTCAATGGTCATCTTAAGAAGAGATAACCTCTTAAAAACGGTTTTAATATCTGCAGGGATTGTAGCTTTTAATTATGTCGTATTTCAAACCATATTTAAAGTAATATTGCCATAAAGGAGGTAAATTATGAATGCTTTATCAGGCGTACTATTATTTCTAACAGATCCCGTAATAATACTATATTTAGCAATATTCGTATTCCTCGGGATATATGTGGGGGCAATACCTGGTTTATCTGTTACAATGGCAGCCTCATTATTAATATCCTTTACCTTTTCATGGGATCCATTATCGGCTTTGGCAGCCATAATAGGAGTTCAAATTGGAGGGGTATATGGTGGATCTAGATCTGCAATATTATTGAATATACCAGGTACACCAGCAGCCGTTGCCACAGCGTTGGATGGTTATTCTTTAGCCCAAAAAGGGTTTGCAAGCCAGGCTTTTGGGGTTACCATTATTCAGTCAGTACTAGGAGGTTTTATAGGGGCTATAATACTGGCCATAGGGGCTCCAATAATATCTGAATTTTCTTTAAAGTTTGCACCAAGGGATTACTTTTTATTAGGGATAATGGGATTATCGCTTATAGGTAGTCTAGGTAGTGAATCGACGGCGAGAGGCATATTTTCTGCTTTAGTAGGATTGTTTATAGGCGTTATTGGTCTGGATATCGTAACGGGGCAGCAAAGATTCACATTCGGAAATGTATACCTAATGGGTGGAATTCATTATGTAGTGGTTATGTTAGGTTTGTTTGGAATGTCAGAAGCTTTATTCCAGTTAAGGAATTTGGATGTGTTGCCAGTCAAACAAAAGGTGGATAAAATAAGGCCAGATTTTAAGAGCATAAAGAAGTACATACCCCTTACAATAAGGTCTTCTTTACTAGGTACATTCGTTGGAGCATTGCCTGGAACAGGTGGAGACATAGCGGCATTGATGGCATATGACCAAGCAAGAAGGACCACAAAAAATCCAGAGGTTCCATTTGGACAGGGGGCTATAGAAGGTCTTGTGGCATCTGAAAGTGCTAATAATGCAGCAATAGGAGGGGCTTATATTCCAATGTTAACCCTTGGTATCCCTGGGGATGCTGTAACTGCTATAGTTTTAGGGGCAATGTTTATCCATGGATTTAGGCCTGGGCCATTGTTTATGACAGAGTCACCCCACATATTTGGTTTTATGGTTGCGGGAAATATAATTGGAAATATATTTTTGCTAATATTTGGATTTATGGGGATTAAATTAACCGTTAAGATAGTTGAAATTCCAAAACATATTTTAATGCCGATTATAATAGTTTTATCCGTAGTAGGAGCTTATGCAATAAATAATAGCGTTGCTGATATATATTATATGATGGGTTTTGGAATTTTTGGGTATTTTCTAAAATTATATCATTTTCCATCAGCTCCCATGATCCTGGGCGTCATACTAAGCCAATTAGTCGAGCAAAATTATCGCCGAGGTGTTTCCATGGTAGGGAATAATCTTATAGCATTTATAATCGATTTATTTGCAAACCCAATTTCCATAGTATTAATTATAATGATAGGTTTAATGTTAATTACCCAAAGTAAATTTTGGATCAATTTCCGAGAAAAGAGAGAGAAAGCGAAAGATATTAAAATATCAGAGTAGAACCCATATATTCATTTATTAGTAAAGTTTATATACAACAATTATGAAAGATTTGATTTACAAATAAATTATAAGAGGAGAATTAATATGACGATAAAATATTCTTTAGCACATTTAACGGTACTAGGGTGTGCACCACCGGAAATGGCATATATTGCAGCAATGACAGGATACGATTATATTAGTATAAGGCCTATATATATGGGCTTACCGGGTGAACCAAATTATGATCTGGCATCTAATAAGGAATTATATACGCAGACTAAAAGGGCTTTGGAATGCACAGGAATAAAAGTCCATGATATAGAATTAGCGAGAATATACGACGATGTGGACCTGGAAAGCTATAAACCGGCCTTTGAAGTAGCAGCAGAATTAGGTGCTAAAAGCGTGATAAGCAGCATTTGGACTCCAAACAAGGATTATTACGTAGAAAAGTTTGCAGAACTATGCGATATTGCGAAGGAATTTGAATTAAGTGTTGAATTGGAATTTGTTACATGGGCTGATGTTGACGATTTACAAAAAGCCGTTGAGGTTTTAAATATGGTTAATCGTAGCAACACTGGAATAATGATAGATACACTCCATTTCCATCGTTCAAGGGTCAAGCTCGAAGAACTAGATGCAGTACCCAAGAATTGGTTCCACTTTGCTCATATTTGCGATGGGCCGGCAGAGATTCCAACGACAAAGGAAGGCCTAATCCATACAGGCAGAGATGCCCGATTATATATAGGGGAAGGGGCTATAGATATAGCATCCATAGTAAACAGAATGCCAAAAATGGTTTACTCTATAGAACTGCCTCATATTGAAAGGGCTAAAGAATTTGGATATGCAGAGCACGCTCGCCGTTGTATACAGTCTGCAAAGGATTATTTCGCCAAATATCCAAGGAATGAAGAGTAAAAGACATTCAGAAAGTAACAGGAAAAGCTGCTTAAGTATGAATTTACCTATGTAATTGACACTAAACGGATATTTGGACATAAAATTTTGAAAACCGTATATTGCTTCGAGATGAAAAGGGAAAAATGATATAGCAAACAAACCTGCAACGAAAGCCCGGTAAAATAATCAAGGTAGTATTTTACACAGTTTGTTTTTGCAACACTCTGAGGTATAGGGAAAAACAATCCAGGATTGTAACCAGGCTTAGTATTGATAACTTTACAATGTTTACTGCCTGAACACTTAAATACTTACGGTGGTTTTAGGCCTTTTACTGCTTATTTATATTGCCGAGTATGCTTATAGCAGCAGAAGTATCCAGAACACAACGATCAGTAAGTTTCTGTAAAATAGTTTCACGACAAAAACTCCTAAGATTACTGTTAATATCTATTGCTGCAAATTTTTCAACATTCATGCACGTTTTAGTGGTTGTTTTTTTCAGGTCTTGTAGGACCGTTTAGACCGTCGAGAAGCACTCCAGCGGCGCGAAGTCAGCTATAGAAACCCGGCGATTAGAAACCGGCAATTGGGTCAGTTTTCAATCGGCGATCCGGTCAATAACAGTCCGGTGCCGTTAATTATGGCATAACTACTGGAAAAGATGAAAGTTTCTTAGTGAAAAGAGTAGGGATGAAACAGAAATGTTGAGCCTTAAAATTTTACATATGAAGTTCTATGAGATTTTCGAGAATGTAAAAAGTAAAGTTTTGGAGGGTCACTATGAATACTGTTACAATAGGCCTTGTGGGTAGTGGCTATGGTGCTCAATTACATTGTAATGGTTATAAAAGGGTAAGTGGTGTCAATGTTAGGTTAAAGACCATAGTGGATATAGATGTGAAGAAAGCTGAGAAGGTTGCTAAACAATACGGCTTTGAAAACGCAATACCCGATTTTAATGAGCTATTATTAGATGAAGAAATCGATATTATTGATATTGTTACCCCTCCGATGCTTCATAAAGACATGATAATCAAGGGTCTCAATGCTGGCAAAAATATTATATGTGAAAAACCCTTAACGGGCTATTTTGGTCAAGCTGGGGATGGAATCCCTATTGGCAAAAAGGTATCAAAGCATCAAATGTACAAAGAAGTTATAAAGGATCTGGAGGAAATTAATAAGGTATATAAGGAAAGTGGGAAACAATTTATGTA
>JBMNSO010000099.1:0-6301 GCA_050945235.1 Mahellales bacterium | reverse complement strand
ATATTATTGTCTCAAATACGACATTATTGTAAGCTCCAATACTGGCGTTTTTGATGGAAAAACCGCCTGTACCTACCGTACCGAAGGTGTGGACGCAGGCCTCGAAAAGGGGCATGCCGGCAAAATATAGTACGATAACCTGTATCACTGTAATCAATATATATACCCCATAAAGCAGTTGGGCAGTCTGGCCAAGCCGTGGTACCAATTTGGTAGGTGTGGGACCGGGACTTTCGGCCTTGTAGATTTGGAGAGCACCCGTTTTAAAAGCCGGTAATACTGCAAGGGTTAATACCAGGATACCCATGCCTCCCAACCAGTGGGTAAAGCTTCTCCAAAACAGAATACCCTTGGGAAGTACTTCTATGTCATTCAAAACAGTAGCACCGGTGGTACTAAAACCCGAGGCGGTCTCGAAAAAGGCATCGGCAAAGGAATCAAAGGTGCCGGCAAAAATAAAGGGCAGGGCACCTAGTATCGAGACAAGTATCCATCCAAAAGCTACTATAGCAAAGCCTTCCTTATAATTAATAGTGTTTTTTTTAGGCTTTGGCAGCAAGAATAAACCACCAATAGACGCTGTTATTACGATTGATAACAAAAAACCATTAAAATCGCTTTCCCCACTGTATAGGGATATGAACAGAGAAGGGAAAAGGGCGGCGGCCTCAAATATGAGTATTCGGCCTAGCGTTTTTATTATTACGCCAGAATTCATATATCTTTTTACCTCCTTTATTGGAAGTAGCAAAAAATGATTTTATTACGGCCACATGCTTTGACAGGGTAAAGACAATAACCCTGTCATTTGCCCTAATAATGTCCGAACCTTTAGGCACCACTACCTTGCCCCTGTGGACAATGGAGCCTACTATAACGCCCTTGGGGAATCCCACTTCCTTCAACGGCTTATCCACAGCCGGCGAGTCCTTCTGTGCTATCATCTCTATTACCTCCGCCTGGCCACCCATGAGCAAGGACAGGGATACTATCTTCCCACCCCTTACAAAACGAAGGATATCAGATGCCGTTATCAGCCTGGGGCTGATTGCCGCGTCTATACCCAAGGTCTCCACCAGTGGAGCGTAGTTGGGCCGACCTACTTTGGCGATAACCCTTTGGGCACCCATTTTTTTTGCTAGTAAGGATACCAACAGATTTTCTTCGTCTATTCCGGTTACCGCAATAAAGGCATCTGTCTGGTTTATATTCTCCGCTTCCAGCAGGTCAACATCGGTGCCGTCGGCGTTGATGACCAATATACCCGGTATTTGTTCGCACAGTTCATCACATCTGCCATGGTTTTGTTCTATTATTTTGACCTTTAAGCCCAACCTGCTCAAGTTTTGTGCCAAATAGAAACCTAACCTGCCCCCTCCCAGTATCATTACATTATTAACTTTTCTTGAGGGTTTGCCTTCCGGCTGACAAAAATCTGTAACACTTTCGATTTTTCCCAGCACATATACGGTATCCCCAGGCAAAATTTTGCTTTCCCCATCTGGTATAATTATATCTCCATTCCTGGCTATAGCGGTTATTAACAAAGAATCCGGTATTTTTAATGTTTTTATTTCCTTATTAATAATACTGGAGCTTTGAGATATGGACAGTTCAACCATACGAACCTTTCCATTGGCGAAGTCCTCCACGTGCAAAGCCGGTGTTATAGTCAGCAGCCTGGTAATTTCATGGGCTGCTGCCTGCTCAGGATTTATTATCAAATCGACACCCAGTTCTTCCTTAGAGAACACCAACTCATTGGCGTATTCCGGGTCCCTGATCCTGGCTATGGTGTTTTGGCATCCAAGACGCTTTGCAGTCATACAGGCCAGCATATTTGCTTCGTCGCTGTCCGTGACAGCTATTAACAGATGACTGTTCTTTACATTATTTTCTTTTAATATCTTTCCACTTAAACCATTGGCCTTTACCGTTAGTACATCCAGGTTTTCATTGATTTTGTCCAATACCGACTGGTCCTTATCAATAACAATGACATCGTGAAGTTCCCTGGAAAGGGTTTCTGCTATATAATACCCTACCTTACCCGCACCAATAATTATAATCTTCATTGAAACCACCCTAACTTATATCTATGCAGATCCTTACAATCAATAATAGATAAATTATACATGAACATCATTATATCATAGGGCCAATCAAACTTCCATATTCGGTTCTTAGATAAAAAGTAACCAATAGGAGATAATTTTCCAAGGACTTAGTAATAATTTTTTTGTTTTAAGGCAGTTAGTATTATTATGGGGAATTAAGCATAAAGCAAGCATTCATTTTATTTGTATTTATCCATATAAGAGGTATATACTAATATTAGCTTTAGTTGAATTGGTGTTTTGCCTATGGAAGCAATAAAGTTCAGAAGAAATATAGAGCCTACACGGGTACTTGTACTGGGCTTTGCAGCAGTTATTATTATAGGTGCTTTGTTATTGTCACTGCCTGTAGCTTCATCAAGGGGTCAGTCCACCGATTTATTAACATCTCTGTTTACGTCCACATCAGCTGTATGTGTAACCGGCTTAGTGGTAGTGGATACCGGTACATACTGGTCGGTGTTTGGTCATATTGTAATCCTGCTGCTTATACAAATCGGCGGTCTAGGTTTTATGACCATGTCCACCTTTATAGCCCTACTATTGGGAAAAAGGATAGGCCTGAGGGAACGGCTTATAATAAAGGAAGCCCTTAATGAGTTTTCCATACAGGGTATGGTAAAGCTGATGAAAAATATACTAATCATGACTGTAGCGGTTGAGGCAGTGGGTGCAGTATTACTATCTATCCGGTTTATTCCTGTATACGGTTTTGTTAAGGGTATATACTTTGGGACATTTCATGCTGTATCCGCCTTTTGTAATGCCGGTTTTGACCTGATAGGCGGGTACAGAAACCTAACGCCCTTTGTGGGGGATGCTGTATTAAACCTAAGTATAATGACACTGATCATTATTGGCGGACTGGGTTTTGCCGTTAACCTCGATATATTTAAAAACCGTAGATGGAAGAGACTGTCTCTCCATTCAAAATTAGTGGTTGCCATTACATTATTTCTTATTGTGGCCGGGTTTATATTTTTTTACGGTGTCGAGTATAACAATCCCATGACCCTTGGCGCCCTGTCGCCTACAGAGAAGATATTGGCAGCATTTTTTCAATCGGTGACTTGCAGGACTGCGGGCTTTTACACGATTCCTACCGGTGAATTGACGGATGCTTCAAAGCTCATGTCCATCATTCTGATGTTCATTGGTGCATCCCCTGCATCCACCGGCAGTGGGGTCAAGACCACCACCTTTGCCATATTAATAATAGCAGTTTTATCGGTTATAAGGGGAAGGGAGGATATTCAATTATTCAAGAGAAGAATTCCCAACCATTTGGTGTTCAGGGCACTGGCCATTGTAATTATAAGCATATGCATAATATTGGCGGTCACCATGGTACTTTCACTCAGGGAAAACTTTAAATATATAGACCTGCAGTTTGAGGCGGTATCGGCCTTTGCCCCGGTAGGTCTATCAACAGGTATCACCCCGTATCTCAGTAGTATAGGCAAGGCTTTTATCATTGTCACCATGTTTATAGGTAGGTTAGGGCCTTTAACCATGGCCTTTGCCCTGGCAAGGAAACACAAGGGCGGTAAGTCGGGTATCAGGTATCCCGAAGACAAGGTTTTGGTAGGATAAGGGGGCCGTAGATGCGAATAAACAATTAAAGGCAGCTAAGCCTGCCTTTATAGCAGGACAATAAAGAAAGGATGGGTGATTGCTTATGACAATTTCGGATATTAAACAATAAACTGCTTTTTATGGTATAACACTAAACCTTGTATAATACCTAAAAGATGGACAGCTTATTGCCGGGTTGACATTGATTTTGCATCATAAAATGTATAAAAAAATTTTTCAGGGAGGCAGGATATTATGCAGAGGAAAGCTGAACCCTTCAAGATCAAGATGGTGGAACCCATACGGTTAATACCCAGGGAAGACCGGGAGAGAGCGTTGGCCGAGGCGGGATACAACCCTTTTTCCTTAAAAGCCGAGGATGTGTACATAGACCTGTTAACCGACAGCGGCACTGGTGCCATGAGCCACAAACAGTGGGCAGGATTGATGACCGGTGATGAATCCTATGCCGGCAGTAGAAGCTTTTATCATCTGCAAAATAAGGTACGGGATATTTTTAATTACAAATATGTCATTCCCGCCCACCAAGGCCGAGGTGCAGAGCAGGTGCTGTTCCCCCTCTTTGTGGATAAGCCGGGCAAATATGTCTTGGGGAATATGCATTTTGATACTACCAAGGCCCATATTGAATTGACAAAGGGTAGGGCCGTGGATCTTATATCTGAGGAGGCCTTCGATACTACAACACCACGCCCCTTTAAAGGCAATATCGACGTTGGCAGGCTTAAGGGCTTTATTGAGGATAAAGGAGCCGGTAATATAGCTTTTATAATAATGACCGTTACCTGCAACAGCGCTGGCGGTCAACCGGTTTCCATGGACAATATCCGCCAAACCAGCCTTATAGCAAGGGACTATGGCATACCGTTAATAATAGACGCTGCCCGATTCGCAGAAAACGCCTATTTTATAAAACAGCGGGAAGTGGGATACCGGGATAAATCCATTGCCCAGATTGTAAAAGAGATGTTTTCCTATGCCGACGGTTTTACCATGAGCGCAAAAAAGGACGGATTAGTGAACATAGGTGGGCTTATTGGTATTAAGGATGATGAGCAATTATATAAAGACGTTAGGTCCATGGTGGTGCCCTTTGAAGGATTTCCCACCTACGGCGGCTTGGCGGGCAGGGATATGGAAGCCCTGGCGGTGGGTTTGGAAGAGGGCATTGAAGAAGACTATCTAGAATACAGGATTGGTCAAGTGAAATACCTTGGCGATAGGCTGATGGATGGGGGGGTACCTATACAGACTCCTACCGGAGGTCATGCGGTATTCGTAGATGCAAAGAAGATGTTGCCTCATATACCGTATTATCAGTTTCCTGCCCAAGCCTTGGCCAATGAATTGTACATTGAAGCGGGAGTCAGGGCCGTTGAAGTAGGTTCTTTCCTGTTAGGCAGAGACCCGGAGACGGGGCAGCAGCTGGAATCTCCCCTGGAGCTTTTAAGGCTGACCATTCCAAGGAGGGTATATACCGACCGGCATATGGACGTGGTGGCCGATGCATTGATCAGTATAAAGGACAGGAAGGATACTTTAAGGGGACTGACCTTTATCTTTGAACCCAAAGTATTGAGACATTTTACCGCCCGGTTGAGGCCTATAGAATAAAATATATCAGTTATTCTGTAAACATTGGCTTTTTTGTTGGAAAGTAAAACTATGAAAAGAGATACAATACAGCACAATAAGGGCATAGAACTGCTTAAAGATGACGGGGGCTTCCCTTGCGTTGATGTATACTTTGGTATAGAATCTATTATAAATATAAAGCTTGGTTTAGCAAACAAAAGTTCATTAAGAGTTTAAATATAACATAAGAAGAGGGTTATAGAATTATGAGAGAAAAGGCAATGTCGGTATTAAAACAATACAATAAAAATGAAGCGCTTATTCGTCACGCTATAGCAGTCGAAGCTGTAATGCGTTATTTTGCTGCACAGGCCGGGGAAGATGTGGATTATTGGGGTGCCGTTGGTCTTTTGCATGATGTGGATTATGAAATGTATCCGGATCAACACTGTAAAAAAGCGCCTGAATTATTGAAATCGGCAGGCTACGATGATGCATTCATACATGCAGTTATTAGTCATGGACATGGTCTGGTAGTAGATGCCGAACCAACACTATACATGGAAAAGGTGCTTTTTGCCATAGATGAACTGACAGGGCTGATCGGGGCTGCCGCTCTAATGCGCCCATCAAAGTCAGTAATGGATATAGAAGTCAAGAGCGTAAAAAAGAAGTTCAAGGATAAAAGATTTGCAGCCGGCGTCAATCGCGATATTATATTGCAAGGCTGTAAAAATCTTAATATGGAGCTTGACGACGTTATCAATAAATGCATACTAGCCATGCGTACAGTTGCGGATGAAATCGGATTATAAAGAGGATGACGGTAAAGTTCTCGGATGCCGTATATTGCATTCGGGAACTTTTTATTTTATCAAGCAACTTGGTAATACCAAATGGCCTCTATGATGTATGCGTTTCATACAAAGGCTTGTAATATATATGAATAAAATGTATAATATTGGATAAGCAGACTCCTATAAGTTGTTATATAGATATCACTATTATTCTCG
>JBMNSO010000098.1:0-6378 GCA_050945235.1 Mahellales bacterium | reverse complement strand
CCATTATAGATTGGGCATATGAAAAGGCAGAATCCCTGCTTAAAGAGAATATTGATAAACTTCATAAAGTAGCTGGTACGCTGCTTGAAAAAGAAAAACTTGATGTAAATGAATTTGAAGAGGTATTTGCAAGTGCTTAAAATAAAAGCGGGTTATCCAACCCGCTTTTATTTTAATAAATACCTATTCATTTAATAATTCAGTTTGTTTGTGCATATAAAGTAATATTGAAACTCATATCTACCGCCATGGATGAAACTTTCTATTATGATGGAGGGAAGCCATGAATAGATATGCTTTATTCTTTTTCTTACCGGTTTTTTTATTGCTGGTAGGAATATATAAACCTATGGGAAGTAATACTTATACCAGCCGAGCAAACTATTTATATCGGCAAAGCAGTATAAATGAAGAAGGTGGCCAAGACATCTCTATCTTTATAGATTTAAACGAGAGACAGCTTTATTTATTTAAAGGAGATCAAATCTTAAGGAAATATGCTGTTGCAATAGGCAAGTCGGCATCACCGTCGCCGATAGGGATATGGAAAATTAAGAATATGAGAAAAAACTGGGGTTCAGGTTTCGGAAGCAGATGGTTGGGGCTTAATGTTCCCTGGGGCATATACGGTATCCATGGAACGAATAAACCCTATTCCATAGGTTCTGCGGCCTCCCATGGCTGTTTCAGAATGTACAATGCCAATGTTGAGGAATTATATGATATGGTGGATATAGGAACGCCTGTAGTGGTATATGGGGGTCCCTACGGCAACTTGGGTAATGATTTGACGGAATTATATGTAGGTGATAGAAATTCAAAGGTACTGGAAGTACAAAAACGATTGAAAAACCTTGGGTATTATACCGGAGCTCTGGACGGAATCTTTGGTGAAGGTATGAAGTCGGCATTGATCAAGTATAAGAAGGATCATAACCTTCCACTAAACGATAGGGTGGATTTTCCCACATATAGGAGTCTCAATATGTTTTTATTTGAATAAAAGTTTCTACAATAACCTAAAAACATGCGCCCTTTAACCGATGGAATGGGGACAAAATTCAACCATAATTAGTCCTTATCACAAGTATAATATGGCTGGGAGGCTTGAATATTGAGAAAAAAGATATTGCAGATACTATGTGATAACTTAGGTAAGTACGTATCAGGAGAGGAAATAAGCACTAAACTGGGGGTAACAAGGGCTGCTGTTTGCAAGC
The DNA here is from genome assembly GCA_050945235.1 of Mahellales bacterium. Classification (GTDB taxonomy): domain Bacteria; phylum Bacillota; class Clostridia; order DUOD01; family DUOD01; genus DUOD01. The sequence goes on along the minus strand of JBMNSO010000098.1, from coordinate 5,158 downwards.
ACGTGAAGGCTCTTAAGGCAGACGGGTACAGGATAGTATCAAAATCCAGAAAAGGGCATATGTTGATTGATAGCCCTGAAATCCTTTCAGGTTTTCAACTTACATGCGGGTTAGAGACGAATTTTATAGGAAACAATATGTATGTGTATGATAGTGTCAGTTCAACCAATAAGTTGGCAAGGCAATTGGCTGAAGAGGGTGAGGTCGAAGGTACCGTTATAATAGCTGAAAAACAGACTGCCGGCAAGGGTAGGATGGGCAGACAATGGGTATCCCCACCGGCTGGAGGGCTTTGGATGTCTATTATCCTGAAGCCTGACATTAAACCTAATAATGTTGCATGTTTAACCCTTGTAATAGGTCTGGCCATATGCAAAGGTTTAAGGGAATTAACTGACCTGAATATCGGTCTTAAATGGCCCAATGATTTGGTGATAGGTAGTAAAAAAGTATGCGGAATACTAATGGAGCTAAGCGCCGAAGTGGATAGGGTAAACTACATAATCGCCGGTATCGGCCTTAATGTTAACTTGGAGGCTTATCATTTTCCTGATGAGTTAAGGCGTACAGCCACGTCATTGTATATGGAGAGTGGTCAAAGGTATAGCAGAAGAAGGGTGGCTCAACATATCCTATACAGTATTGAGCAGTACTATACTCGGTTTTTGCAAACAAAATCCCTGGCTGAAATGAAGGAAGAATATAAGAACTTATCCACTGTACTGGGCAAAGAGGTGGTGGTAACAACATCAAATACGAATATATATGGTAGGGTAGTGGATTTTTATGATGATGGCAGTATTCTGTTGTTAGATGATGAGAATGTACAACATAAAATTTTATCCGGAGATGTTTCTTTAAGACTTTATTGAAAAAAGCATATCATTCTGGTATCATAATATTATTATAGCCGATATCCTTGAGGAATCGGACTTTCACAATAAAAAAATAAATAAAAGTCCCGTTTGGTATCCAAACAGGAACTAAAGCGGAGGTAAGGAAGATGGTTATAAATACAAGGAAAATCACAACTATTGCAGTGCTGGGGGCGATAGCGGCGGTATTAGGCATTACCAACCTGGGTTTTATACCATTGCCTACGGCTGCAGGCAGGGCCACAATACTTCATGTTGTTGTGATCTTGGCTGTATTATTGGAGGGACCGGTGGTAGGCATTTTTGTCGGCCTGATTTTCGGTATTACCAGTTTTTTCACCACTGCATCTCCTTTGTTAATGCATCCTTTAGTTGCCATTCTACCCAGGATATTAATAGCCGTTACTACATATTGCGTGTATAGGCTGACTAAAAACGATATCCTGTCAGCGGTGGTGGGCTCGGCCACCAATACCGTTGGTGTGCTAGGTCTGGGCGTACTGCTTAAGCTCATACCCTACGAAGGAGCATTGGTCGTAGCAGTATCCCATGGTATACCGGAAGCCATCCTGGCTGCGGTGGTTACCGTTTTACTGTATAGGGTGATTAAAAGAATACGAAAAAAACAATAGACAGGTTCATGCCTGTCTATTAATGCGTAAAGAAGGTGCTGCATTTTGATATTGGTAATGGATGTGGGTAATACAAATATCGTTCTAGGTGTATACAAGGCCGATGAACTGGCGGCTTATTGGCGGATATCCACTGATCGGGACAAATCAGCCGATGAGTTAGGCATGTTGGTATTACAGTTATTTAACTATGAAGGTATTAAATCGGACAGGATTAAGGGTATAATCATTTCGTCGGTGGTACCCAATTTGATGTATACATTGGAACATATGACCAGAAAGTATTTTAATGTAAAGGCCTTGGTGGTAGGCCCGGGCATAAAGACGGGGATGCATATAAAATATGACAACCCCAAGGAAGTAGGCGCGGACAGGATTGTGAATGCTGTTGCTGCATATGAACTCTATGGAGGTCCGGTAATAATAATAGATTTTGGCACGGCAACCACCTTTTGCGTGGTATCTAAAAACGGGGAATACTTAGGAGGAGCCATAGCTCCGGGGATAAAGATATCATCCGAGGCTTTATTTCAAAGGGCGGCCAAGTTGCCCAGGGTTGAACTGGTAAAGCCCGAAACAGTCATAGGCAAGAATACCATTAACAGCATGCAGGCAGGGATTATCTTCGGATATGTCGGCCAGGTTGACTATATAGTGAACAGAATGAAGCAAGAGCTTAATACCGATGTAACGGTGGTGGCCACGGGAGGATTGGCCAAACTGATAGCCAGTGAGTCCCAGACCATAAACCGTGTAAACGGACTTCTTACACTGGAGGGGTTAAGGATTATTTATAAAAGAAACATAAGCTTAGGATGACGATCTTGGGCCTATAGACCTTTTATTATTTCTTCTTGTATATCGGGACTTAAGGTGACAAAATATGCACTGAACCCTGCCACCCTTACTATGATATGTCTGTATTTTTGTGGATTAAGCCGTGCTTTTTGCAATGTGGTTTTGTCCAATTGGTTGATTTGAAGCTGCATACCACTCAATTCAAAGTAAGATTTTATTAAAGCGGGGATAATTGTGCCTACGTCTGCCGAACCGATAACGGATTTATTCAAATCCAGTGTTAGTACCAGACAGCCGGCAGCCCTATGATGACTTAACTTAACAGCTGACTTTAATAATGCTGTAGGTCCTTCGGTGTTATGGCCGGGTACTGCATTTATGGCATCTGCCAGCATATCCCGGGCATTCCTGCCATCGGCACTTGCCCCTGTTTTGTTGCCCAGAGTTTTATAGCTCAACCATGATATGGCACCACCGGTATATCTGCCCCTTCTCAAGTGACTGTATTGTTCAAGTTTATTAAGGAAAAAATCCAAAATGCCAGAAGCCAAGGTATCTGGTTCTTCCAGGTCATTTCCGTATCTTTGTGCGGTATTGCTTAGCATTTTTTTTATGTTTTCACTGCCTTTGTAATCATTTTTCAATACTTTTATCAAGTCATCCATTGCAATGGTTCTTTTTGTAAAGACCCACTTTTTAATAGCCATTAAAGCGTCAACGGTATTTGCTATGCCCAGGGCATAACACTGGGTTGCGTTATACGGTGTCCCACCCTTGTTATAGTCAAGTCCTCTGTCTATGCATACAGGCATCAGAAAGGATAATAAGGGATTGGGTATATGTTCGATGTTTATGCTGTCCCTCTTTTCAAGGGTGGATATCAGTAAATCAATGGCGTTCTCAAACTGCAGGAAAAAGTTTTCCTTGAGCTGCCGGAAATTTTCGGGTAGGGGTGTATCCGGCCCCAATTGTTTTCCTTCGAGAAAGGAAACACCCCTGTTGAGTGCCAGTTCAAGGCATTTCAGTACATTTACGTATCCGGCCCCAGCCCAGAAATTAGCCTTCCCGGGTATGGTTATTTCTCCGCAGCCCGTCAAAGCGTAATTGTTGGCGTCTTTTCTATCTATACCCATATCCATCAACATTTGTATAATAAGTTGGTCGTTATAGAAGCTGGGCATAACGGTGCCCTTGTCAATCATGGCAGCAGCCCTGGCTAAAAGTTCGGTAGAATTGCCGGGGGAATACCTGATGGACAGGGACGGGTTTATAAAACCCATTTCTTCCAAGGTGTCAATAATTAAATATGAAAGCTGGTTTGTACCGTCGTATCCGTCTGCGGTCTTTCCGCCTATGGTTAGGTTGAAAATACCGTAGTTATATATCCCCACCATGGTGTTTAACTTTATCCAGAAACATTTAAGCAGTTCACCGGCCCGGTTTCTGTCTAATATGCCCTTTTCCAGATCCTCTTTATAAAAAGGAAAAAGATATTGGTCCATGCGTCCCAGGCCATCGGGTGCCAGCATATATAAAAACCAAACCAACTGCAGAGCTGAATAGAAAGTATTAGGCCGACCCCTTAACAGGGATTCTAGATTTTCGGCTATTGCAGATAAATCAGCTTTTATAACCGTATCACTGGTTTGGTGGTATTGTTGTTGGGCCATGGTCAAGTATCTCTTAATATAATCGAGTATCCCCTGGCCTATAATATATGTCGATGTGTAAAATGTCCTATCCTCTCCATCGGCGCTTTGGCGTATTTTATTACGGCACCGGGACAGAAGCCCCGTTAATCCTATATCTAAAATGCATTCAAAATCTATTATGTAGTGCCTACCTCCCAGACAAAACAGGCAATTGTCCTTTGCCAAACGTTCGTCATCCTTAAGTCTAATGAAAAGCATATGATCTTCCCTAAGCCATGGACATAATTTGGCCAGTTTCTTGCCAGCCTTTTTATCTTCTGGGGAAGGCAGCCTTATACCGGCTAAAAGTTGATTGGGCTCAATCAAAATATCTACATTATTCAGCATATAACGAATTGCTTGGGCCAAACGTATACTTTCATATTTCGAAGAGGATGCGTTATAGCCCTCAAGCTTTAATTCTTCCTCGTGCCACCATATACGGCCGTATTCTCTAAATCCCCTCAACGATATGCTGTTTTTACTATATAGGTCTTCTTTCAGCTTATCTATTCTGTCCATTATTCCACGCCCTTTAAATAGATATATAATTCATTGTATTGATTATAGCATAAACAAAAGCCCAACAAATATTGTTATGATATTGAAGTTAAAATTGTAGCATAAATTTACAAAAAAAATAAAGTATGATATTATAAATTAAAAACTCTTTGTAATAATTGTGAGGCGGTGGGCAGCTTGAAGGATACATTGACAAAAGTCTTGTTGGTGTTGTTAAAGAGAATAGTGGTTATTATAGCAGTGGGCTCCATTCTGGTAATAGGCGGGTTAACGGCCTACGAAACTTCTAATCTCTATGTAATAGTGGATGAAGGCATGAGAGTCAGGGCTAATAATATTATCTTGCCCGATGATGAAGAAAACCAACTCTTACTGCGGAATTTTTTTACCATGGATTATATTAATACTGCCCCAAAACTGTCCGATAAAAGGTATAAGGGATACCCTATAGAATCCTTTGCTTATAATATTGACATTGATTTTATGTGGCCATGGCCATGGAAGGACACCATCACGGTAGACGTTGAGGAAAACATTTACAGTTTTAAGCTAAAGGACGTTGAAGAAAATGACGAAGATAAAGAGGTGTCGGTACCGGAGTGGGACAATGGCAAAAAAGAAGTATACTTAATGAAGATAG
>JBMNSO010000097.1:0-6378 GCA_050945235.1 Mahellales bacterium | reverse complement strand
ATGATGCATTTGTGCATCATTATAATTCATTATAGCAAATCGCCCTTTTAATGTAACCAATAAATCTTGCTAACATAAGGACATTCTTGCTTTGATACATCATCTTATTAGCTGCCCACCAATTATACTAATAAGATGATCTATACTATTACAGTGAAACATTTTACAATATGGCTTAAACAGCTTTACGGTATTACTGGCTTCCCATAGGTATGGGGGTAGTGTATTCAGCCAAATAATATCCCTTACCTTGGAATTTATTATCGAAAGCTGGTTTTCAGCCTTATATTGATTAATGGTTTTTGTATCGCTCATTATTACTATAACTGTATTAGAGTCAAACATTCTTTGATACCGGCTGTGTATTTCCTCCAAACAATAGCCCAGGTCGGTACCACCGCCCCAGATTCGACTATGGGCGATAATCTTTTCCATGGTCTGATCCAAGGGGCGGTGTATCTTAAAGAACGGCGTTATTTCCTCCACCCCTTCAGAAAAAATAAAACTGTTTATGGACTTTATAGTGGTACTTAATCCGTAAATAAATTGAATGACAAACCCCGCATACCTGGCCATAGAGCCTGAAACGTCACAGATTAGAACCACTTTAGGCCTTTGCTTTTTTTTGCTCTTATACTTCAAATGAAATAATACCCCGCCATATTTGTAGTTGTACCTTATGGTTTTCTTAAAATCTAACCCCCTAATTCTTTTACTATTTCTATATCTCCTTGACATTCTAGTGGCTAATTTAACAGCCATTCTTCTCATAATCGCCTCAGCCTTATGAAGACTGTCGCCGGATAAGTGTTTTAGATCCTGGGCCATTATTCCTTCCTGGCTGTCCAAAACCCGCTGTTGTACATTATTAATCAATGCATCCAGCTTCTCATCACCTGTTTTGATTTCTTCTATTTCCTGTTCAACATGGTCTTGTTCATTCAGCTTACTTTTCCAAAAGCTTAGTTGACCGGCTATTACATTCTCAACAACACCTTTAAATGCCTGGTCTACATTCTTGCCACCGGATGTATCAGTTAGAAAGCTTTGTATTCTTTTCTTATTCTGTTCATCTAGTTTAGAATACACCTTGATCAAGTCCCTATCAATGTCAAGCTTTTGTCCCTTAAAAGTAAGCTGCCTTTGCATTTCATCCAGCAACTGCTGATTTTCCTTATAATTTAAGGAACTTATCTCTATTATATTGTCTTTTATATCCTGACTGCTGAAAAAAACGTTAAAGGCCTCATCAAAGGTATTGCTATAAACATTGTTCTTTACCAGCAAACATTTTAGGGCAGCCTTAACCTGCTTCTTGTCCAATATATCTATCATTTTTAAGGATGCTATGGCGTCAATAGCTTCAGATGTGCCAACCCTTATGCCAAGAATCCTTAAAGCGGAAACAAACTCGATATAGTTTTTGATAAACCCCTCCACCATTGATCACCCTTTTCCCTTATTCAAACGGGATGCAATATTTTCCCTTATACCCCTATCCATACCCAATACCACATCCTTGTCTTTAAATAATTCCAGGTCCTGTTTATTTTTAACAAAAAACCCAAGGGTTTTTCTTATTTCATCACTATATATATGTCCTGCTCCTAGATCAACCAAAGCTTTGGCCCAATCAAGGGTTTCGGCAATGGATGGTTTTTTTTGGAGTTCAATCCTGTTTCTCAAGTAGTAAACCCCTGCTGCTATTTCCCGTGCTAAAGCCATTTCAATACCGGGAACCTTTGCGAGTATTATCGATGTCTCCTTTTCAATTGATGGATAATCTATATATAAATATGCACATCTCCTTTTCAAGCCATCAGACAGTTCCCTTATGGCATTACTGGTTAACACAACCAAAGGAATTCTTTTAGCCTTTATTGTACTCAGTTCCGGTATGCTAATCTGAAAATCCGATAAAAATTCCAATAGAAAGGCTTCGAATTCTTCATCGGCCTTGTCAATTTCATCAATTAGGAGTATTGACTTTGCCTGGCCTTGAATAGCCTTCAAAATTGGCCTGGCCAATAAATAATCCTGGGAAAATAGATCCTGTTGTAATAAACCTTCTTTTTCATTTATCCTACACATCTGTATCGATATCAGTTGTTTTTGATAATTCCATTCATATAAAGCTTTATTTTCGTCCAAGCCTTCATAACATTGGAGACGTATAAGCTCTGCATTTAAAATATCACTTAACACCTTAGCCAACTCTGTCTTACCAACGCCCGGTTCGCCCTCAACCAACAAAGGTTTTTCCAATTTTAAAGCCAAGTATACAGTTATTAACATTTCATCATTACAAATGTACTTCCTTTCATCAAAGGATTTTCTTAACCGTTCTAGTGTTATATCCATACATAACCTCCGTAAAATGGATTTTTATCGTAGATTCATTATCCAGATATTAAAAAAGAGGGCTTAAAGCCCTTCTTTTTTAAAAATGTTTTTAACAAATTAGTTAATTAACTCTTTGGCCAGGTCAGCTGCTGAAGCAGCATCTGGAGCATATCCGTCCGCACCGATCTCGTCGGAGAAATTTTGGGTAACAGGCGCTCCGCCTACCATAATTTTTACTTCATCCCTTAATCCTGCAGCCTTTATAGCTTCAATGGTTTCTTTCATGGCCGGCATAGTAGTTGTTAATAAAGCTGACATGGCAACAACCTCTGGCTTATTTGTCTTTATAGCTTCAACAAACTTATCGGCTGGGACATCAATTCCCAAATCGATTACTTCAAAGCCAGCTCCTTCGAGCATCATACCAACGAGGTTCTTTCCGATATCATGCAAGTCACCCTTTACCGTACCTAGAACAATTTTTCCTGCCGAAGCAATGTCTTGTTCAGCCAGCAACGGTTTAACAACACCTAAACCTGCATGCATGGCCCGTGCGGCTATTAATACTTCTGGTACATATACCTCGTTGTTTTTAAAAAGTACACCTATTTCTCCCATCCCTACTATCAACGCTTCATTTACTATTTTTGAAGGATTTACTCCTTCTGCAACAGCGGCTTCCACTAATTCCTTAACCTTAGGTGCATTACCGGCCTTTAACGCATCAGCAATCGCACGAAAATCAGCCATCTTTCATAATCCTCCTTAATTATTATTTATTTCAAGGCGTTAACAACACCTTAAAATCATCAGTACTAAACCTCCAGCTTTCCTTCTCTAAAAGCTGTTAAGTAGTTTAAACAAAAATCGTCTTTGCCATATAGCAGTTCAGCAGCATATACAAAGGACATTATTTTCTTATCCAAGGGGTCAAGTATCGCACTATCGAGACCAGCCCCAATAGCTGAAATTAAAAATGCTTGGTTAACCAGTTTCCTAGCAGGTATACCGAAGGATATATTGCTTAACCCGCAAGTGGTATGAACCCCTGGAAATTCCTCCATTATTCTTCTTATGGTTTCTATGGCCACTATGCCATAATGGGAGCCTGTACCCAATGGGCGCACCATGGGATCAAAGTATATATCCTCCAGCTTAACGCCTTCCTTGGTCATGGATTCAACCAATCTGTGGGCAATTTTTACTCTGTCATCTGCGGTTTCGGGCATACCATTGTCATCCATACACAGGGCAACAATTGACGTACTATATTTCAATACTAATGGGAAAATAGCATTATATCTTTCCTTTTCGGCCGTTATTGAATTAATCAAGGGCTTACCGTTTTTATTGGCCTTAAGGGCCAAGTCTAACGCCTTTGGGTTGGGGCTATCAATACACAATGGTACATTGACCACTTCCTGGACGGTCATTACCAACCATTCCAATAATTCAGGTTCCTTAAATGGGAAAGTACCACAATTAACATCGATATAGTTTGCACCCGCTTCTACTTGCTTTATCGCAACATCCTGCACGGCAACAGCGTCCATGGCTTCCACCGCCGGCCTTATGGCCTTCAAGCTGGTATTAATCTTTTCGCCAATTATTATCAAAATTTTTTCCTCCCCACCATATAAAATAGTCTTGATTGTGAATATAAAGAATACATCTTTGCTAAACTAAGGTCAGTATTAGTAATACAAGCTTAAGTTTATTTTAACAATAAAGAATATCAAAGTCCCTGATGTATCTTGTGAACTTTGGTAATATCTTGCGAACGGCAACCACCTAACAGCTTTTTCGATATTGGTTTGGAGATAACCCAGTTGTCTTTTTGAATACCTTGCTAAAATAACTGGCATCCTCATATCCAACTTCGGAAGCGATGGCAACAATGGACATGGATGAGTCCTTTAGCAGTTTCTTGGCTTCTTCAATCCTAACTCTTGTCAAATATTCGACAAAGGTGATGCCTAATTCCTCTTTAAACAAATGACTCAGATAATACGGGCTGATATATATCTGCTGGGATACACTCTCTAGAGATAAGTTATTTTTATAATTTTCTCTGATGAAGTTTAAGGCTTCTCCCAAGCTTTTAGCATTTTTTATATTGCGGGTTTCATATACCCGATCCAGGAAAGTATCCAATACTTTGACAATCCAATGGCATAGTTCATCAAAGTCGTGGATGCCGGCAAGCTCTTGAATAAACTGATAATTAAGTCCGAACAATTTATCCAAACTAGCCCCGCCTTCAACTGCCGCCCTTGAAATGACAACAATCAGTTCTAATATACGGGCCTTCATTGTTTCAGGGTTGCCGCCAGATTTAAAAAATATATGTCCTAAAAGGTCATTCAAGATTTCCTTTGCTCCGATTCTGTCGCCCAACCTTACCTTACCCAACAACTCCCGTTCCTTATCCATCGGATAGGTCGAGGTGCTGGCCTTAGCCTCTAACAATTTAATAATTTCCTCAGCCCTCTTTTTTTCAAAGATAGCCTCAGCAAGTTTTGATTGTTGTTCATTTAATTCCCTTCTCTGCTGCAGGGTAATCATCCCGGTCTTCGCTATATGATTGGCCATGATAAATAACAACTCGGCTGCAGCCTGGACATCCCTTCCTGATAACACCTTTATCTTCCTACTGGCCACAACAAGCCCTTCCCTATTTACATCCAAATCTTTGGTCCTGTCTAGGAATTCTTGAACCGCTATTTCATCCCAGTCCCACATTAATACCGGTCCGCAGGATATACTGCCTAAATAAATATCTTTAAACATTATAGGTGCTGCAAACTCTATAAGACCTGCATGGCACCTTGAAATATATGGTTCCCCCAGCTGGGATGCCAATTTCCCGGCCTTGGTCATGGACTCAGTGCAACGCCTTAAACCCTCGGGGCAGGATCTCACTATCTTGCAAAAATGGCATATACCCTCATAATTATCCGGTATGATGGAAAACTCGCCGTCGGAATTAATAAACATAGCCCCAAGGCCAGTGGCTATTACAAAGGAATTCAATATCCTTTTTAATACCTTTTCATCAATTACATCCTGCAACTTTATGTCGTTTTTTATGGCCATGAGAATCTCCCCCATAACAAACTATCAATTTTGAAATATACTATACCATTATAGTACATTTATTTATTCATATCAATAATTTAGGGATAAACAGATATATTAGTTTATATATAGTAGCATATAACGATATATAGGAGAATTAATAATTGTAAATACACTATAGTAATAATGTCAGTAGTATTAAATCAAAGCCAATGTATAATAATCGTAAAAACTGTGTATAATAACTATTACGTGTATGCGTCAATCTGATTCTTATTAATAGCACAAAGCATATTGTGCTGTTTGGAGAAGCCCTTATTAGGGCTTCTCAGTACTATTTTTTCAGGGCCATTAAATATACTTCTTCATTCTTACCTTCATTAAGCTGTTTTTCTGCCTTGCGCAGTATCTCCATCTGATTTTCATCCAGCTGAGCAAAATCCAGCTTGTCCAATTGGTTCATCTATAAACACCTCCTGGCAATAGGGTTGCCAAAATTGTCCCAATTAATTCAGAATTTGTTCCCACATCCTTAGAAAGGGATATGGGTTATAGGCTTTATCATTTTGATATATTCCAAAATGCAGATGGGGCTCGAACTTGCCGGTTGTGCCCTCGGCACCATACCCCGAATCACCAACGTAACCTATTATCTGTCCCTTTTTTACCGTCATACCTTTAAAAATCCCGTCTTCGTAACGGCAGAGGTGGGCATAATAAAAATATATATTTCTTTCATCCATTATACCGACACGCCATCCACCCAGGGTGTTCCAGCCCAAGCGGGTAATCCTGCCATCACTTACACTTCGTACGGCAATGCCCTTATGGCAAAAAATATCTATACCCTCATGTCTTCTGTCTCCGCCGAAGGTCCTAGGATAATGCCAGTCATTGTCATAGATGTAGTTCTCCTTTGTATCAATGGGAAAAACCTTGTTCTCTAAAATATCATTA